>JAIDJJ010000426.1 GCA_029052265.1 Muribaculaceae bacterium | reverse complement strand
ACAGAAATCTTCCGGTAGACAGTGTGGCGGACGCCAACACTCCATTCACTTTTGAAACGGAATCCGGAGGGGTTTTCGGTTCGATACATGAGGCGGCTCTGTATGATTATCCGGAGATGACGCTTATTCACACCGGAGGACGGACTCTGAAAGCCAATCTCGCACCTATGCCCGACGGGGTGAAGGCATATCTGCCGACAGTTTTCACTACCCCCTGGCGTACAGTCCAGATCGGTGAGTCGGCTTGCGACCTGATTAATTCCGGACTTATCCTTAATCTGAATGAACCTTCCAAAATAGAAGACACTTCCTGGATCAAGCCGCAGAAATATGTGGGAATCTGGTGGGGTATGCATCTTGGCACAATGACCTGGACCATGGGTCCCCGCCATGGAGCAACCACAGAGAACGCTATCCGTTATATTGATTTTGCTGTAGAAAATAATCTGCAGGGTGTCTTGTTTGAAGGTTGGAATGAAGGTTGGGAGACTTGGGGCGGCGACCAGCATTTCAATTATGCCAAGGCTTATGCCGATTTTGATATCGATTCAATAGCGTCTTATGCCTCTTCGAAAGGTATAGAGTTATGGGCGCATAATGAAACCGGAGGGAATATTCCGGAATATGAAGCGGCACTTGATTCTACGTTTGCTTATTATAAGTCTTTGGGCATTCACACTGTCAAGACCGGGTATGCGGGCGGATTCGCCGGCGGCGAATATCATCACTCGCAATATGGGGTAAGGCATTATCAGAAGGTGGTGGAGACTGCGGCAAAATATCAGCTTATGATAGATGCTCATGAGCCGATTAAAGAAACCGGAATAAGACGTACATGGCCTAATATGATGACCCGGGAGGGAGCCAGAGGGATGGAATGGAACGCCTGGTCGGCAGGAAATACGCCTGAGTATCTTTGCACACTTCCTTTTGTCCGGATGCTTTCCGGTCCGATGGATTACACACCCGGCATTTTTGATATTAATTACGATAGGGCAAAGAATGATCCGGGGCGCATAGAATGGAACGGTCCGAATGATTATTGCAAGATCAATACCACCGTTGCGCGTCAGATAGCAAACTGGGTAATAATCTATTCTCCTCTTCAGATGGCGGCTGATCTTATAGAAAATTATGTGGGTCAGGAGGCATTCCGCTTTTTCCGTGATTTTAATGCTGATTGTGACTGGTCGCAGGCGTTGCAAGGGGAGATCGGCAAGTATATCGCGATAGTACGCAGGGCAGGGGATAATTATTATCTCGGTGCCGGAACCGACAGTTCCGCCCGTAGTTTGTCAGTGCCTTTGAGTTTTCTGTCAGAGGGTGTGACATATACAGCACGAATATATGCGGATGATCCGTCAGATCGGACAAAGGTGATTATCACAGAGCGAAATGTCACATCGGCAGATACTCTGGAGATAAAGATGGCACCTTCCGGAGGACAGGCTGTTACTTTTATGCCAAACTGATTTTATACCAAGCAATACACTAAGTACGAACTATATTAAAAAACGGGTCATTCCATATTCGGGATGGCTCGTTTTTATATTCAAGGTATTGTTTATAAAGCATTTTTCCTTAGATTGCGCTCTGAGAATTTGATCATTGCGTTTCAGAAATTTACGTAGGTCTGATGGATTTTTAATAATAAAAAAGATTATATTATTTAATAGGTTTATAAAATAAATATATTAAATTTGCAGTGTGAGATTATAAAATATGATTAAAACGGAAATTGAACATATGGGCATAAAGGTTTTGATGAGGATATTGCTGTTCTCATTAAGCTGCTTGTGGATAGAATCATCTGCTCAGACTGTAGGCGTGGATACTGTGGGTCATATCAAAGAACTGGAAGAGGTGGTCGTGGTGGCGAATGAGAGAATCGTTTCTGAGGGTAAGACCATGTATTATCCGTCTAAAGAATTGAAAAGCACAACTAATAATGGTATTCAGCTGTTGTCAGCACTCCAGATACCCGAACTTATTGTAAATCCGCCAGGGGGAAGTGTCTCTCCGGCGGGAAGAAGCAAACTGTCGATAAGGGTCAACGGCAGGAAGGTGTCAGAAACCGATTTGCTGTCAATTTCCTCTAAAGACATAACGAGGGTTGATTATATATCCAATCCGGGTGCGGGATATGGGGATGTGGATGCCGTGCTCGATATAACAGTGAGACGAAGGGAGTCCGGATGCGGTATTATGGCAAATGTACTTCAGTCTGCAAACCGAGGCTGGGGGAATTATACTGCTGCTTTGAAATATAATGTCGGGCGCAGCGAGTGGAGTCTTGATTACAATTCCAATCCGATGTGGAATATGGATTGTTATCGCGACAATGTAGAACACATAGTGATGCCTGACGGATTTCTAATTGACCGATGGGAATCGGGGATAAAGACTCCAAACTGGATGGTGACTCACAGGATGTCGATGCAATATTCATATGCTGTCGGCAACCGTTTGCTTGTGAATCTTCAGACGCGTCTCACACGCAGAAATGATAAATATGTTTCAAAAGGGTATGTCACCACTTGTACTGAAGATGGTATACAGACCGGTTTTGAGTCTGAAACCATGCCGATAAAGAATTGGCAAGCCGATTTTGACATCTATATGCATTATAAGATTAACAGGCGACATAAACTGTTCTTTAATATTGTTCCAACTGTTAGCGACGGTTCAAACGACAGGATATATGAGACTTCTGAAATGAAGATTGTTTCAAATATAGTCAACCATAGTTATCATGTCCTTGCTGAAGGAATATGGGAAGGCAGGGTAGGGGAAGGTAGTATTTCTGCCGGTATACGTAGCCAAAACGGTTGGATTAAATCAGCTTACCTTATGACGGCACAGTCTATCAGGGAAACTGATACCGATAATCAATTGTTTGCTGAATGGAAACATATGGCGAGTAATTTTGAATATTCCGTAGGGGTGGAGGCGACATTATATTCAGTAAAGAAACCGGTGCATTATTCTTCAGCATTTGTGAATCCACGTTTTGCAATAAGATACAGTCCATTCTCCTGGGGTGGAGTCGACATTTCGCTCAACACAACCGCTGTTTCTCCGTCAGTCAACCAGATTAATCCGGCTTTGCAGCAGGTGGATCAATTTTTATGGTCAGAGGGGAATCCGGATTTGAAACCGTTTCAGAGATTCGAACAAAAGATAGAATTTGATTTCAATCACAACAATATTTTTGCAAAGATTTCCGTGACCGACAGATATTGTCACAATCCGGTAATGGGATCCAGGCAATACGTTGACAATAAAATTGTAGGATCGTATTTTAATGCGGGATTCAATAACGATTTTGAGGTTAGAGGTATTCTTCGGTTGCCATTGTTTATCCGGCAGCTGTCGTTGTCGATAGACGGCGGCTGGCATAAGACTGTCAGTAAAGGTATTGACTATCGGCATTCGTATTCCCAACCGTTCATAAATGCGCAGCTTATGTATATGTCGGGAGGGTGGTGGATTATGGCGCGCTATAATAACTCATATAATCAGCTATGGGGAGAGATGATTACTTCGGTAAATCAGAATTTGCTCAATTTTGGAGTCGGCTACACATATCGCGATGCCACTTTTTCAATAGGTATGGTCAACCCTTTCGGGAATGTCTCTATATGCACCAAAGAACTTGGTGAGCTGTATTCTTACGACAGGGTATATCAAGCCTCAGGATCACGCAAACTTGTTTGGTTTGGGCTTACACTAAATCTTCACAAGGGGAAGAAACGCAGTGCTTCAAAGAAAAAATTAGATAATTCTATAATATATGAATCAATAAATAATAAGACAAAATGAGAAGAAAAGTTCTATTGATGGCGCTGCTGATATCCACAGCGGGTATGGTAGCAAAGACTCTTGAAACAGGCATCACTTTCAAAGAGTTGCCTTACAGTGAAGGAACCCTTTACGTTGCTGTGGAAGATGATGGTAAAAATGTATTCATGAAGGGAATGGAAGTAGAGGGTGACAGTGTGTCATTTGTTGTAGATCTCTCGGGATACGATGGCAAGCAACTTGTCATAAAGGCCTTTCAGGATCTGAACGACAACCGTTGTCTTGACATGGACACCTACGGTCGTCCGACCGAGCCCTGCCTTCAAGCCACCTTCACCCCAGATCCGGATCATCCAACCCACACTTTCCGGTTAATCCAATACTAATCTCCGGACAGTGCATCAGGTCTGAACACATCAAAAGCGACTTAGTAAGGTGAATATCACCAAGCTAAGTCGCTTCATTCAATCTCTACAGGCAAATTACCTACAAAATCCAAATCCGATGGTAGGATTGTCGTATTCTGTCTTCAGCTGATGATTGACAGCCGTAACATATAGACCTAACTGTCCGAGGTGGGATGCCTCGAATGAGCCCGTTTTCAATTCCACGCAGCAATAGGCGTGTATGCGGGTGTTGTAAAACAGAAGGTCTATGTAGATTTCTTTTTCTCCTACCTGCAACCGATACTGTCTCCCCATATAGGCGAATCCGGTGCCTAACTCCACAAGGAATTTCGTCACATTGGCGACAAGAGCGTCTTCAAGTTCCTGCTCGTTATAGTTCTCCGTCATCGTCAGGAAGTTGAACACGTATGGATCTTTTGTGGTCTGCTGGGCAAGATCACTTTATGGTGCCGGAAGCGTTTTGCTGAAATTAGTGAGGGCTTTCGCCTGACGTTCATATAAATCGGTACCGAGGAAATTCAGCAACACATCGCGACCCCAGCTATTCTCAATAACCTTGCGGACAAAGAAGAGAGCCTTTTTCGCATCCCCTTTGCATTTATCGATTATACGCTGCTGATGAAACCATGGAATAGAACATATCTCTTTAAGTAAATCGTCTACACCCTGTAGACAATTTTCAACCAGCTGGGAATAAAGCTGATAGAAATAGTACATGTATTTGAGGTTAGTCTCTGAAAAACCTTTTTCTCTGGGCATTTCAGACCTCAAATCATGACTAAGCGTTTTGTAGAATCCGGTGCCATAAGTATTGGCATATTGTTTGTTAGCGATGTCGCGCCCCAAACTCTAATAGTATTCCAACAATGTGCGGTTGGCATCTACGGAGGCTTTAAGACGAGCGGACAGGTATCGTTGCTTGAGTTCCTTAACCCAATTACGATACTCCTTATTCTGAGATAGTGTTATATCTTGTATCATAATAAAAAATTACGCATTATTCTTCGATTATAGGTAATCCCCAACATTTTAATCGAAGTGGTCAACAAGTCTCTTCGTCCCTTTCAAAATGGCGACTACCTCAGCGTAGAGAGTGGGGCAGAGGCTCATTAAATGAGTCTGAGATAAACTGACTCCTTAAATATCATAAGGAATTACAAATATAATAAATTCCCTCTAAATGAAGTCGTTTAAACTTTTTATTTTTCAAGATTTCGAAATTTTTTCAAGGCAATTTTGAACCTTCACTCATAAAAATTACAAACTTGTTCGGATCAGTAAAGATTTGACAGTCCCTTTTTTGTACCCTCTCACAAACACACTCAAAGAAACATTATCCACTTTCCAACTAATTCACTATTATCCTCCAGGAT
>JAIDJJ010000425.1 GCA_029052265.1 Muribaculaceae bacterium | reverse complement strand
ACGGGAGCGGAGCGGTATGGATATTTTCAATTCTCTCATTTATGGTCAGTATATCAACTAACTATACATTTCCTACTCTTGTGCGACGCAAACCGGTCAGATACGCACCGCTGCCGAGTGCCAAACCAAGATCGCGCGCAAGAGCACGGATATAGGTACCTTTGCTGCACACTATTCTCAAGGTGATTTCAGGAAGGCTGAAATCAAGCAATTCCATTTCCTTTATTTCAAGCGGCTTTGCTTTTAATACAACCTCCTTACCTTTACGTGCAAGATTGTATGCACGCTTTCCGTCTACCTTGACTGCCGAAAAAACCGGAGGCACCTGCATTATCTTCCCGGTAAAATCCGGAAGTGTATCTTCCACGAGCTTGCGCGTGATATGCTCCCAGGGATAGTGGCTGTCTATTTCTGTCTCAAGATCAAAACTGGGAGTCGTGGCTCCAAGATGCAAGGTGGCTACATATTCCTTGTCTCCGTTCTGCAGCTCTTCGATCTTACGGGTGGCTCGCCCCGTGCATACAATCAGCACTCCGGTGGCAAGAGGATCAAGTGTGCCTGCATGCCCAACCTTAAATTTCTTCAGATGCAAACGTCGCTGTATTGCACCTCTCACCCGCTTCACTGCGTCGAAAGATGTCCAACCAAGCGGTTTATCTATTCCTAATATTTCTCCTGTAATAAAATCCATACTCAATTAGCGGCTCAATGCCGTTCAGAGATCAGGGGGGAATAATTGTTTTCTTCTAATCCTTTTTATTTTTCTATCATTGCCATAACAGACAGACCACTCCCATTATGACGCAATAGACTGCAAACCAGATGAGCTTACCTTTCTTCACAAGATTTATCATCCACTTGCAAGCGCAGCATCCAACAATAAACGATGCCATAAATCCTATTATCAGTGCTGTCGCCCCTACTGAGTTGTCGCCTTGGGCGGCTGGGGTAGAGATGATATCCTTGACATCCAGAAGTGCTTCCCCAAGAATAGGAATAATCACCATAAGGAATGAGAAAGAGGCAACCTTATCACGTTTGTCTCCAAGCAAGATACCGGTGGCTATTGTTGTGCCGCTTCTGCTAAGTCCGGGCAATACAGCTATGGCTTGCGAACATCCTATCACAAACGCATCGAGCCAGCTTATGTCTCTCCCATTGTCTGACTTTATGCTGCCGTCTCCGTTGCGGCCTGTGAAATGTGCGAATGAAAGAAGAAGCGCTGTCGCTATAAGACATGCCCCGACTATGGTCAGACCGCCTCCAAAAAAACTTTCCACAAAATCCTTGAAACAGAATCCGACCACAGCAACAGGTATACAAGAAAGCAGAATCTTGCATACATAATAGAATTCAGAATCACGTCTGAATGTAAAGAAACTTACACAAAGTTTTTTAAACATCGGCCACAGCACAACTATTGTCGACATTACAGTAGCGGCATGCAGAATGAGATCAAACTGCAGGACTTTGTCCGATGGCAGATCTATACCTAATATTTCGCGGAAAATCTCCAGATGTCCGCTCGAACTGATCGGAAGATATTCCGCCAGTCCCTGCACAATTCCTAAGATAAGGGCGTCAAGCCATTCCATTGTATGTAATTATTGTTCCAAGTTATATGAACCGGGTTATGAATACCCGTCATTTAAATTATTTGTCAGATTTAGGTTTATAGATAATCGCAAACGCCATCAGCACAAACCCCAAAAAAGAGATTGCCGGACCGACCACGATTCTGCGGGTGCTGAATATTTCCGGATTGAAGCCGTTTTCGACTGTGCTTCCTCCGCCGCTGATAAGCATGAAACCCACAATTATCATCGCAAGGCACACACCCATCATGTAATAATTAACTTTTGAAAACGGCCTTTCCTTGGCGGTCATTCTCTCCAGACCCTGAGGATCCTTCTTTTCTATTTCTATCATATCTGATTTATCGGTCTTATTGTGGCTGTAGATCCAGCCTTGTTTTACTTAAACAGTTCATCGTAATCCTTGCCAAGATAACGCGATGTCGACACCCAGGCTGCCAGTCCGCACAAAAACACACCAATCGTCAGCATACCCGCTGCGACAATGCCGAAGGCCGGCCAGCTCACATAGTCTGAGACGTCTTTGAAACCGGCGCCGGGAGCACACACGAGAACCATCCCTATCAATCCTGACGCAACCAACCCGGCAATAAGCCCTGAAAGCATGTTGTTAAGCACAAAAGGGGAACGGATGAAGCCATTGGTGGCTCCCACAAGCTGCATGGTATGGATTGTAAAACGTCGTGCATATATGGCAAGATGCACAGTATTATTGATCAGGACAAAGGAGATGATTATCATTACAAAAGCGATGACACCGAGTATTATGGCAAAGCGCTGGATATTGCGGTTCATATTCTCCACCATCGTTGAATCGGGAAGTGCAACCGATTCTACCCCGGGCAATGCCGACGCCACTTTTCCTATCGAATCAAGACGCGCCGGAGAGGCATAATCCGCCTTGAGCGAAAATGTGACCTCCGGAGACAACGGATTTACACCGAAAAGGGATTCAAGATCCTCTCCGGTATCATTTTTCCAATTGCGGAGAGCATCTTTCCTTGTGATGACTTTCACAGAATGAGCATAAGGCGCTGCCTCAAAAATCTTTGATGTTTCAGCTGCCTGTGCGTCTGAGACGGTGTCTGCCATGACCACACTGACCTCAAGACGTTCCCGAAGCCGGCGTGTCTCATTTGTGGCGCTCACATATATGAGCGCTATGATTCCTATGATAATAAGCACAAGCGACACGCTCACTATAGTGGTGAGATGCGCCGCCCAATAGGAGATTTTTACATCTTTATTATTTTTCATGCGTCCGGCATTTCATAATCGACCACAAAGATAACACTTTCGGAGCCCTTTTGTCAATTTTTTATGCCGATTTTTTAATATTTAAGACAAAAACGCACTTCCAGACATGCTTAAACTACTGCTTCAGGATATTTACCGGGTATTTCTCGATTCCATACCCGGTTAAAACCCTTCTCCGGATCATTCAAATTTGGATAGCAGCGACTGCATTTTAGCAGCAATCCTGTCGTTGGCAGGATTGCCTATACTTCCGATATGTGTATGTCTGACCTCACGTGAAGGACTATATGTACCATCCTGCACCGACATGCCGACATTGCGGTAAGCATCCCGGAAAGGCACACCTTGAAGAACCATCTTGTTCACATCTTCCACTGTAAATATGTAATCATATCGGGGATCATCAAGGATTCCGTTCTTCACCTCAATATGCGAAAGCATATACTCAGCCATGTCGAGGCAGCTGATCAGATCTGTAGTGGCAGGGAACATTATGTCTTTCATCAGCTGCAGATCCCGGTTGTAACCCAAAGGAAGGTTGGCTGTAAGAATGGTAAGCTCATTGGGCAGAGACTGCAGTCTGTTGCATTTTCCTCGCATGATCTCAAACACATCCGGATTTTTCTTATGCGGCATTATGCTTGAACCGGTGGTAAGTTCATCAGGGAATTTCACAAATCCGAAATTGCTGCACATCCACATGCACACATCCATAGCAAGGTGCCCGAGTGTGGATGCGACTGCCGCAACCGCCGCCGCAACCGCCTTCTCTGTCTTTCCGCGGCTCATCTGGGCTGCAACCACATTGTAGTGAAGGTCTGAAAAACAAAGAAGCTTAGTGGTCAGCTCCCTGTCTAACGGAAAGGATGAACCATATCCGGCAGCAGATCCGAGAGGATTCTGGTTCGAGATATTATATGCTGCCAACAGCATCTGCATGTCGTCGGTAAGCGACTCGGCATACGCCCCGAACCAAAGCCCGAACGATGATGGCATCGCCACCTGCAAATGCGTGTATCCGGGCATCAGTTTATCTTTATGCTCTTCTGAAAGCTGTTGAAGACGACGGAAAAGACGGTCTACCGCAGCTGCCATGTTTTTTAGCTCTTCGCGGAAAAACAATTTGAGATCCACAAGCACCTGATCGTTTCGTGAGCGACCTGAATGTATCTTCTTGCCGACATCCCCAAGTTTTGCCGTCAGGAGAAATTCCACCTGAGAATGGACATCCTCTATCCCCTCTTCTATCTTAAATTCTCCACGCTCTATCGATTCGGCAATTTCCTCAAGTGCCGGGAGCAGCTCATCAAGCTCATCTTTTGTAAGCAATCCGATAGATTCAAGCATCTTTATATGAGCCACTGATCCTTGCACATCATAACGGGCGAGTCTCATGTCAAGATCGCGGTCATTGCCCACAGTAAAGTTTTCTATAATTTGATCGGGTTCAAACCCCTTGTTCCAAAGTTGCTTAGCCATATTTGATAATTTGTATGGAAACTTCACGTATCTGTAATAATTGAGCGTTATCGGGCATCCTTTCGGATATCGCCCACGCCACAACCGGCTATTAGTTGCCGGTAAACTATAATTGCCTCTTTTATTTCCGGAATCAGCACGTATTCATCGGCAGTGTGAGAACGTGATGACTGCCCCGGACCAATTTTCAGCGAAGGGATATCGTTCATAAGTGCCATATCCGAGGTGGTAGGCGATATGAACGGAACTCTGCCGAGTGATACAGCCGACTTCACAAGAGGGTGATTTTCGGATATCACTGAGGCATGTATCCGGGTGGAGCGAGGGGTCAGTTCACTCCATTTGACCACATTTCTGAGAAGGGCAACTGTCTCTTCATTTGTATATGCATCTGTCGTGCGCACATCCACGACATAACCACAACTGTCAGGAACAACATTATGCTGACTCCCGGCATTGATAACAGTCACACTAACTTTTATCGGGCCCAGAGTGGCACTTACTTCGGGTGCTGAAAAATTTTTAAGGGAGCTGATGTCTTCCAAAGCCCGATAAATAGCATTTATCCCTTCATTGCGGGCGGCATGTCCGGATTTTCCTTTGGTCACACCGTCAAGCACCACCAGCCCACGTTCTGCCACAGCGGGCTGCATCCCTGTGGGTTCGCCTACAATAGCCATGTCAGGAGTCAACCCTCTTTCCCTGAGATATGGAAGAAATGCACGCATGCCGTTCTCGCCCATAACCTCCTCTGCCGCTGTTATCGCGAACATCAGGTTTACAGAAAGATCATCCCGATCCTTGAGCGACAGGAATGCAGATGCCAATGCCACACCCGAAGCTCCGGCATCGTTGCTTCCAAGTCCATAAAGACGGTCTCCTATAATTTCCGGGGAATAAGGGTCGCGGGTATACGATGACGAAGGCTTCACTGTGTCATGATGGGAATTGAGCATGAGAAGCGGACGAGACGGATCAAATCCGGAAGCCAATGCAAATACATTGTTATGAAATCTCTCCACATTTTCCACACCATTGTCAAGCAGCCATCTTTCCCAGATGTCTGCCGTAGCGGATTCTTCGCGTGATGGCGATGGTGTCGCAATCAAACGCTGCAACAATTTCACAGCCTCCCCGAGTCTCAAATCAATATCTTCCATCTTGTTGTCTTATTTTCGCCAATCCCTTATTTCACTCCATTCTCACTATTGTGCCGCTCTCCTCACACAAATCCTCTGCCTTACAGATTCTGACTTCTGTCACCCCCTTCGAGGCTGCCAACAATGCGTTATGAATTTTCGGGATCATCCCTTTAGCCACCACCCCACTGTCTTTAAGCATCTTAAACGATTCGGCGGTCACAAGAGGGATGACGGAATTTTCATCTTCCACATCTGTCATCACTCCGGGCTTCTCAAAACAATAAATAAGACGGGAGGGACCTACACGTGACGCACCGACCGCCACGGCTCCGGCAACCGAATCCGCGTTACAATTCAGCAAACCGCCTTGGCAGTCATGACAAATGGCACAGAACACAGGCACATATCCCCTTCCGACCAGATCGCCTATAAATCTGTCGGAAACGTCAGCATCAGAGATATCTCCCACATGCCCGTAATCTACCGGAACGGCGCTCCTGCGCACAGCGGGAATCACATTCCCGTCGGCTCCGCTCAGCCCCACCGCATTGCATCCATACTTTTGAAGCATAGCGACTATACGCTTATTTATAAGTCCGGCATAGACCATGGTCACTATATCAAGGGTCTGTCGGTCTGTCACACGGCGCCCATCGATCATGTTCGCTTTTATTCCCATACCCTCGCTCATACGGGTGGCTTCTTTCCCACCTCCGTGTACGAGTATTTTTTCCCCTTTTAACGATGAAAATTTTTTGAGAAATCTTTCAAGAGCCTCAGGATCGTCTATGACATTACCCCCTATTTTGACTACGTTGATCATTCTGGTAAGTAATAATTTTATATATCCTTGAATGTGACCGGGTCACATTCAAGGAATCATTTTTGTCTATGCTATAAAGATTCAAGAAGACGCTTGATCACAACCTGGGCAGAAATCTCGCGGTTCGCCGCCTCCGGAATGACAATACTTCTATCGGACTCGATCACGTCGTCTGTCACAATCATGTTGCGTCTAACCGGAAGGCAGTGCATAAAGAAAGCATTGTCTGTCAGTGCCATCTTTTCGGCATCCACGGTCCATCCACGGTCTGTAGACAATACTTTTCCATAATTGGGATCAGTGTAAGCCGACCAATTCTTCGCATATATAAAATCCGCGCCTTCAAAAGCCTTGCGCTGGTCATATTCCACCCTGGCATTTCCCACGAACTTTGGATCAAGTTCATATCCCTCGGGATGAGTGATGACGAAATCATAATCTGTCGCATTCATCCATTCAGCAAATGAATTTGGCACAGCCTGCGGCAAAGCACGGGGATGCGGGGCCCACGTCATCACCACCTTTGGACGAGGTTTGGTCTTGAACTCCTCTATCGTGATAAGATCTGCAAAACTTTGAAGAGGATGGCGTGTGGCAGCCTCCATGCTGAACACAGGACGTCCTGAATAGCGTATAAACTGTTCGATGACCCTGTCTTCATAATCTTCCGCCTTGTCTTTCAGCCCGGCGAACGAACGCACCCCTATCATGTCGCAATAGCATCCCATGACAGGTATCGCCTCAAGAAGATGTTCAGCCTTGTCTCCATCCATTATAACGCCACGTTCCGTCTCCAGCTTCCAGGCGCCCTGATTGACATCAAGCACTATGACATTCATGCCGAGATTCATGGCGGCTTTCTGGGTCGACAGGCGAGTGCGCAATGATGAATTAAAGAAAATCATCATCAATGTCTTGTTTCTGCCAAGACCGGTATATGCAAACCGGTTGCGCTTTATCTCCGCTGCTTCAGCAAGCGCCTTATTTATATCGCCGATATCGGCTACATTCGTGAATTTTTTCATAACTGTTTCATTATATTGATGAAATGCTCGGCATCAGACATGGATAGAGAAAGAGCGGGAAGAAGACGGACTGTAAATTGACCGGCACCTCCGGTGAAAATATTGTGTTCGAACAATAGTTTCTTTCTCAGTTCGCTTCCGGAAAAACCGTCAACCTCAAAACCGATCATCAGTCCCTTGCCTCTTACATCCGTTACCTTCGGAAGTTTTTTAAGTTCCGAAATAAGATAATCACCGACTTTAGCGGCATTATCCACAAGATTCTCCTTTTCCATCACATCAAGCACGGCAACCGCTGCTGCACAGGCAAGATGATTGCCGCCGAAAGTGGTTCCCAACATACCTTTCTTTGCTGGTATTGACGGGGAAATCAATACTGCCGCCGCCGGGAATCCATTGGCTATCCCCTTGGCACAGGTTATTATATCCGGACGGATGCCTGAATATTGGTGAGCAAAAAATTTACCCGATCTTCCGTAGCCCGACTGTATCTCGTCAAGGATAAGAATGGTGCCCGTGCGTTTGCATTCATCCATAAGGAAGCGTAGAAACTCATCAGAAGGCTCATGTATGCCTGCCACACCCTGAATCCCCTCTATAATGACAGCCGCGTATTCTCTGGTATCAAGCACCGTATGAACCGCATCAAAATCATTGAGAGGGACAAAAGTCACATTGTTTGTCTCATTGAAACGTGACCTTATGCCGGGATTGTCTGTAGCCGCCACCGCGCCGGAAGTTCTGCCGTGAAACGCTTTCCCGAATGCAAGTATGTTTTCCCTGCCGGTGGTGAACGAGGCAAGCTTTATGGCATTCTCATTTGCTTCTGCGCCGGAATTGCACAGGAATAATGAATAATCATCATATCCCGAAGCCTTCCCAAGTTTATCCGCCAATTTGTGTTGCAGGGAATTTTGAACGGAATTGGAATAAAAACCGAGATTTGCGACCTGCTCCGATATGGCTTTAACGTATTCCGGATGCGCATGCCCTATCGAAATGACAGCATGGCCTCCGTAAAGATCAAGGTACTTTGTCCCGTCTTCTGTGAAGACATAAGAGCCCTCACCTTTTACGGGTTCGATATCATAAAGTGAGTATACATCAAAAAGAGTCATGACAAAAAAATAAAGATTATTAAAAAGCGGATGGTTTCAGTCGCAATCCTGTACGTTGGTCAAAACCGAGCATTATGTTCATGTTCTGCACGGCTTGCCCTGACGCCCCTTTCAAAAGGTTGTCTTCGGCACATGTGACAAGCAACTTATTGTCATGAATCTCCACATGTATGACCGCTTTGTTTGTATTTACTGCCTGCTTGAGATCTATGGGGCTGTCGCTTATTACCGTGAAAGGAGATTCTTTGTAATATTCACTATACAGTTTCGTCACCTCCTCTTCCGACAGGGTGCAATCGACTGTCGTCACTGCAAATATACCTCTTGCGAAATCTCCCCTCATGGGCACGAAATTTATACGGCATGCATTCCCGGGCTGCAGTTGGTCAAGCGTCATTCCTATCTCTTTGAGATGCTGATGTGTAAACGGTTTATATACCGACACATTGTCATTACGCCAGCTGAAATGCGTGGTTGCTCCGGGTTTGACACCCGCCCCGGTAGAACCTGTAAGAGCCACCACATTTATCTCTCCATTTACAGGGAGCATACCGGCTGCCGCAAGAGGGAGAAGAGACAGCTGCAATGCTGTTGCGAAACATCCGGGATTGGCTACGGAATCAGACGACGCGATCCTACTGGCATTCACTTCAGGAAGTCCGTAAACATATCCGTTGCTTTCATCCCGGAAATCCTGGGCGAGATCCACCACTTTCAATCCGGCAGGCCGCTCGTTTTCTTCCCAAAATTTGCGGCTGTGACCATGTGCGGAGCAAAGAAACAGCACATCCACCTCATCTAAAGGATGACTGTCGGAGAATATAAGATCCGTCTCTCCCAAAAGACCGCCGTGTACCGATGTGACCGGCTGACCGGCATTGCTTGTGGAATGAACAAAGGCGACTTCCACTTCCGGATGGTTGATAAGAAGACGCAGGAGTTCGCCGGCTGTATAGCCGGCGCCTCCGATAATTCCTATTTTTTTCTTCACTTTATTATTCCGCCTTTCCGTTTTTAACCTGATTGTTATGATATATCTTCATCTGGTTGCCAAGAATCTTCGTGAAGCCCTTGACATCATCGGCGGTCCATGCCTTGTTGACCTCTCCATATTCACCGAAATCGGTTTTCATAAGATCGAATGGAGAATCCACGCCTACAAGGGTATAAGAGAGCGGACGAAGAATAATCTCTACCGTGCCTGTCACATTTCTCTGCGAACTTTCAAGCATTTTCTCGATGTCGCGCATCACCGGCTCAAGATACTGCGCCTCGTGCAGGAACATACCATACCATGTGCCGACCTGGTCTTTCCAATACTGCTGCCATTTTGTGAGCGTATGCTTTTCAAGCATTTTGTGTGCGGCGATTATCAGGATCGGGCCGGCAGCCTCAAATCCGACACGCCCTTTGATACCGATGATAGTATCTCCGATATGCATGTCTCTTCCGATGCCGAAGCGTGAGCCTATTCTTTCCACCTCACGTATTGCCTCAACTTTATCAGAATATTCCTTTCCGTTGACTGCCGAGATCTCACCCTCCTTGAAAGAAATGGTAAGTTTTTCAGGCTCTGTGGCTGTCACCTGAGAAGGGTATGCCTCGTCGGGAAGTGTCTGGTCGGAATGCAGTGTCTCCTTTCCTCCGATTGACGTGCCCCACAGACCCTTGTTGATAGAATATTCAAGCTTCTTGAAATCTGCCTCATAACCGTGTTTTTTCAAGTATTCTATCTCATATTCACGTGTAAGGGTGAGGTCACGTGTGGGTGTGATGATTTCTATCTCAGGGGCAAGGATCTGGAAAGTAAGATCAAAGCGCACCTGATCATTCCCGGCTCCGGTAGAGCCGTGGGCTATAGCATCCGCACCGATTTTTTTAGCATATTCTATAGTGGCGATCGCCTGAAAAATACGCTCGGAACTTACGGAGATGGGATATGTGCCATTGCGGAGGACATTCCCCGCCACCATATATTTTATACTCTTTTCGTAGTAATCCCGGGTTATGTCGAGCGTGGCATGAGATGCAGCTCCAAGTCTTTGAGCCTTCTCGGCAATAATCTTGAGATCCTCCTCAGAGAACCCTCCGGTGTTTGCTATTGCCGTATGCACTTCATATCCGAGATCCTCAGATAGATATTTCACTGCGAAAGAGGTGTCGAGACCTCCGCTGAAGGCGAGTAGCACCTTCTTTTTATTGTTTTCTGTCATGATTAAATGATTTCGATTTCTTGTTGAATTTAAATTCGCAGACAGTCCCTGATATAAAACAACGATAGATACACATGTGTTGAATAATCAGATATATCACGCAGCCGCTCTCTCAAGGCATAAATACTATGATTGCCGATCAAATATGAATTTCAAACATTACCGGACTGACAACAAGTATAAGTTATGATTAATGCGATCAACAGCTACTCATAAGCCTACGAAAGATTGAACAATCACGCATTGATATACGCATGACTGTCTTCAGACTCTGAAAGCGCCCTCCCGGACGCGGTCATCGCTCCACCCTTTTAAGATGCAGCATCTTGTTGAGGGTGTTTTTGAATTTCATGTAATAAGGGTTGGGACGGTCTTTTTCTGCCAGGGGCTGCTGCGGATCGAAGAGCATGCCTGTGCAAAGGCACATCTTCCTGTTGTTGCGCTGCAGGATATCGTAGTTCCTGCACCCCTCGCATCCTCGCCAGAACTCTTCATCGTCTGTAAGCTCGGAAAAAGTCACAGGCTTATAGCCCATTCTTGAAT
>JAIDJJ010000424.1 GCA_029052265.1 Muribaculaceae bacterium | reverse complement strand
AAATATGTCTCCCCTCTTCCGAATCATCAGATTTCACAATAAAATGATCAAGCGTTATCCCCTCTCCCGCCGCTGACAGAAATTCAAGATCTGTAATCCTCAGATCACCTGTCACATTATCCGGAGAATTTCCTTCAATATCGGCAGTCGCCCTTACCTTAAGACAATATCCGTCATATTTTGTAAAAAATCCAAGTCGCGAAGGATAAAAGTGATTTATGTCGCAATCAAGGAGAAGCCATGAATTTTCTTTTTCGAGATGCAAGGTGGTCTGAGCACTTACCGAAAGCGCTTCATTGTCGACAGATATGTCTCCGTTAAAATCATCATTGTTTTTAACCAACCTGGCTGTCAGTCCGCCAAGCTCGACTCCATCAAATTTCAATTCCGACACAAACATCTCCACATCCCCGTCCAGGTTCTTACCTTTCAGCACACCCTTGGCATTTATTCCGGCTGCCACATTCCCGATTTTCCCTTTGCCAAGCAACTGTCCCACATTAAACCCTTCCGTGGTGACGTCTGCAAAAAACGCACCTTTCCCTTTTTCCAGTCCCTTAGAATTTCCGGATATATACAAATCTCCACACGAAGTCGACACATGGCAATCCAATTCATATGAACCGGAACCGACATCTCCGGAGGCAGTGGCGGCAAGATCAAGCGTCTCCGCGTTAGATATGATGCCTTTTACTTCCGGCGATAAACCGGGGAGCCAATTATTTATTTCCGAAAGTCCATATCGGGAAATAGACAAACGGACATCATCGATTGAAAAGTTGGCATTTCTTATATTGTCGATATCCCTTGCCCTCCCGGTTATGACAAGGTCTATATCATCCCTGTTTTTAGCAGAAAGCTCTTTAAGCGCCAAATTTTTCAAATTCCCTTCGATATCGACAGATATGTCAAACGGTTGCGGATACCGGCGCAGATCAGGCACAAGCCAACCGAAATCAGAAAGCGACACACTATTGTCTGAGAGTGCAAACCGAAGGGAGTTTTCCGACAATGCCTTCGGGAGATTGGCAAATCCATCATATTGCAACTCAAAATCCGATGGACGCAATTCTGAAGACGGAAGCTTCAATATAATATCCGACAGAGACAGCCGCGAGGAAGTGACATGTGCGAGAAAAGCTATTTTTTCTACTGAGAGCCCACCCGAAACCTGAAACGACAGCCTGCGCAAATCTATCTTGAAATCATCGTTTGTGAGACGAGGGAACGCCACATCCGCTTTCATGTCATAGACCCGCAAATGATTGAAATCTGTTTTATCTGCCACATCACTTTCCGGCATCCATTCTTTGTCGAAAGTCATGGCGCATCTCCTCAACACCACATTCCTGAGGTTGAGATCAAATCTTGAAGGAGGCTTGGTACGGTCTTTAGGGCTTAGCGCATCAATTATAAACTGAATATTGAGAGGGGAATCAGGCGCACGCTGCAGCAATGTAGCTTCGAGCCCGATAATTTCTCCATATGAAAACTCGATACCTTCCCCTCTGACCAAACGCACAAGATTGATTCCGGCGCCAACAGTCTCCACCCTGACGCACTTGCCGCCATCTGGTGTAAAGACCTCAACCCCGTTAAGTATCAATTCATTGATCGGGCGGATAGTAAGATACTTTATACG
>JAIDJJ010000423.1 GCA_029052265.1 Muribaculaceae bacterium | reverse complement strand
ACTCACACGGCCAGTCTTTCTCTTTTGACCCGCCTACCAACCGCATAGACTCTCTTGAAAATGACCCGCAAGGTAAGATCATTCTTGAGCAGGCAAAAGATGATGCGTTACAGAAAGCTGTTGCCGACATGAACGCAGGTCGGGGAGAAACATGGTTTGAACACCGTGAAAAGATGGGGATTAACCGTGGCAGTCGTTATAAGAACCTCAAGGATTTCAACACACGTACTATTACAGTATGGGACTCACAGATGGCCGACCGCTATCGTTATCCGGTGGAGATGGAAGATTTGCAATGGGAGCTTATGGACTCGACAAAGATGGTGCTGGATTATGAGTGTCAGCTTGCCGCTGCAGAATATCACGGGCGGAAATGGTATGCGTGGTTTGCTCCGGAAATCCCCGTACAGGATGGACCGTGGCAGCTGTGCGGTCTCCCCGGACTTATAATGGAGGCTATTACTGCCGATGGGGAATATGGATTCTCTATTAAAGGGCTTCAGCAATGCGACGAACCACTCGGTGATCCTTATGAAAATCCTGATAAGATTTTCAAGTCCACACGCATAGCTGTCCTGCGCATGAAGGATTATGGGCGTCGTAACCGTGCCGCTCAGGTTAGTGCCATGACCGGAGGCGCTGTCAATATCAAACCAACAGAATACAAAGAGAATATCGACTTTATTGAAACCGATTATAGATAATGGATAAGTTCTGAACCGGTTAATTTTTAAGATATAAACATAAGCTAAATATATGAAACTAACTGCTGTTTCTAAGCCAATAAAACCATGGGTGAAAATTTTAAAGCTACCACACGTCACAAGTTCCTAAAAGAGAAATTTGAATACCTCAAGCAGCTTGACGGAGGAAGCCTGACGGCTCAGTTCGGCATTAAGGTTGATTTGTCACCCACTAAGCCGAGACGCTATCGGATAGGTATCAAGAAAGACTATAACTATAATAAATAATTATATATGAACAGATTACTGACATACATTTTTGTGTCATTAGCCTCAATGATGGCCTACGCCGACAACTGGGTGAGAGATGCAGAACCTGCGATTCTTGAGGTGCATTATACCCGCACCGAAGTGTATGATACAACAATGCGGACGTCCCGCTTTACCAAAGATCCGGTGATTCTGCGTGTAGGCAAGAACAAATCGGTGTTTTTTGGTGCTAAAAATTTATGGAAGGATTCGATCATGGCTGTTGATCCTGCCACCTTCTGGGAAATTGATCGAGCGAGAGTCATGAGCGACAAAAGAGATGACACACAGTTGCTGTCCGGTCACTATTGGTCGTATGTCTATAAGAATATCCCTGATGGGAAATTGACTGAGCGAGATTACTTCGATTTAGAGCGTTGGCAATATACCGAAGACTGGGAAAAACCGGAATGGGAAATATCGGATGATACGAAGGAGATAATTGGTTACCAATGCTTCAAGGCTACGACGGACTATCGTGGCCGGCGATGGACGGCGTGGTTCTCTCCGGAGATTCCGGTTCAGGAAGGCCCGTGGAAACTCTGCGGTCTGCCCGGACTGATTCTCGAAGCCTACGATACCGATAAGAATTATCATTTCGAGGCAGACGGACTGAAACAAAATCCTAACTCTGAAGTAGGGATTTTTACATATGATGAAAGACGATGCTACACTACTGTGACCCGCGACAAGTTTTTCAACAACTGGTGGAAATTCAAACACTCCAATTTCGCAGCAAAAATGAACGCTGCCTACGGTGTAGGTCCAAAAGCCACACCCGAAGACAACAAGCCAAAGATTGTTCACTACGATAAAGAGGAAACTGATTATCCCCACGACCTATGAACCGTCTTCTCGCATATATGCTTTTCCTGATTGTCGCGATTAGTGCCGTGGCGCAAGTCAGTGTGTCGGGAACTGTGGTTGACAAGGATAGCAATGAGCCGCTGACCGGGGCTTCTGTGATTGTCAAGGGAGCGGACGGCAAGATAAAGAAATACACCACGTCAAAGGGCGACGGCGGTTTCGCCATGTCGCTGCCGTCGGTGTCAGGTTGCAGACTGGAGGTATCAATGATGAGTTTCGCGAAGAAAACTATTCCTCTCGACAGCGTTTCGTTTCCGCTCACCGTTCAGCTCGAACCGGGTACGACTCTTCTCAAAGAGGTTACCGTCAAGGCTGACCGCATCAGGGAACAAGGAGATACTATTACTTATAATGTCGGAAGTTTTGCGCAACAGCAAGACCGCTCGATTGGCGATGTGCTCAAACGTATGCCCGGTATCAACGTGGAGCAATCCGGCAAGATACAGTATCAGGGCGAGGACATCAACAAGTTCTATATCGAAGGCTCCGACCTGCTCGGCGGAAAATACGGCATTGCCACCAACGGCATAAGCCACGAGGATGTGGGTGCGGTAGAGGTGATGGAAAACCACCAGCCGATGCAGGTGCTATCGGGAATATCCTTCTCTGACAAGGCGGCTATCAACCTCAAACTTAAGAACAAGGCAAAGGCAACGTGGAGTTTTCACGGCGATGCCGGAGGCGGCTATTCATGGCAACCAGACGGGGCGATATGGGACGGTGAACTGTTTGCAATGGCTGTAATGCCCAATTTCCAGAATATAACTACTTTTAAGACTAACAACATCGGAGAAGATCTCTTGGCACAGGCAACAGACTTTCTCGCTTCTCGTCGTGGTACCGACCTGAGCCGATATGTCGGTCTGTCTCTTCCCGGAGTTCCTAACCTCAGCCGGAAACGCACACTGTTCAACCGCTCGGCGCTTGTTTCAACCAACGCCCTTTGGAAACTCGGACGCGGAGAGTTCAAGACACAGATTGACTACTCATTCAGCCGTATCACCGCAGAGGCGGCAAACGTAACAACCTACTTTCTCAACGATGGTAACCGTGTCGTTACCGAAGACCGCAACGGCGTAGACCGCACACACTCGCTGTCTGGCAAATTCATCTATGAGCTGAACCAAAAGACTGCATTTATCAACAACACGCTGAAAACCAATATCGCCTGGGATGATGTGCGCCTCGGCGTCACAGGCTCATTGCCAAACGACCAGACAGCGTCGCTTCCCGACTACTATGTAGGCAATGATTTCAAAATCATCAAGCGTTTCAACGGCAAACATCTCGTAACCTTCATTAGCAAGAACGAATGGGAATCGCTACCTCAGACGCTCTCCGTTTCTATGAATGACGGGCTTATACGTCAGCATGTAAAAGACCATGCTTTTTACACCCACGAGAGTGCGGCATACGCTTTCTCCGTCAAAGGTGTGACAATCAGTCTTGAAGGTGGTGTAAAAGGTTATTTTCGCTCCCTTAATACAGAATTGCCCGATATGCCTGAGGAAATACCCGGAGAAACAACGAATGTGCTGAACACAAACTACCTCACGATATATGCCACCCCCAAATTTGAGTATTGGGTTAAACGTGTCAACTTTACTCTAAACGCTCCTGTCAGTTTCGCCCACTATACCTTCGACAAGGCGCTTGCCACCCGCAGCGAGGTCTATTTCTCACCGTCATTGAGCATGAACTGGAAACCCAACAACCGTTTCTCGATGAGCGTTAGCGGTAGCACCGGACGTTCGCCGATGGATCTTAACATGATTCAGCCCGGATATGTGATGACAAACTACCGCTCGTTCCGTCGCGGTGTCGATGATTTCTATAATTCATCCTCCCAACGGGTATCAGGCAGACTATCCTACAGACACACCCGTCGCGGGATATTCGCGAACGCTATGGTGTTGCAATCATGGAGTCACCGACCTTATACCTTGGCGCAGCAGCTTTATGGCGACTATGTAGTGTATTCCTACACTGATGCCAAGAGCGACGGGCAGATGCTGATGGCAAGCGGCAACATAGGCAAGACCCTCGACTTCATGCGGGGCAGCGCAAATATTACTGGCTCGTTCAGCCGCAATGAGTCGCACCTGATTTCAGAGAATACCAACGTCAACTCAGTCGGCACTTCTTGGTCGGTCGGAGCTAAAATCAACGGCGCGCCCCTCCGCTGGTTCAGTTTCGACTACAGATTCCAATGGGCTTCGAGCCGTATGTCCATGAACGGCATTAACGCCTCGTGGCTCGGCAATATGGAGAACGATCTTCTTCTCAATATCATGCCCCACAAGAAATGGGAATGGCACATCAGTGGCGAACACTACCGCAACGAACTTACCGATGATCAGTTCAAGAATGTGCTCTTGCTCGACACCAAGCTAATCTACAAACTCAACAGGCGACTGGAGCTGTCCGCCTCATTGAGCAACATCTTCAATCAGCGAACGTACAACTACACGACATACAATCAGCTCACCTCCTTTGAGAGCCAGCGCTGGCTCCGGGGCCGCGAGCTGCTAATCTCAATATCCCTCAGAAAATGAACAGACTAATCACATCAATCATCATGTGCATTGTGACGATAGCTGCAATGGCACAGAACAAGGCTGAAATCATAGTCAGCTACGAGTGTACCAATCCCAGCAAGTTGGGAAAACCGGTAATGTCAAAAATGTCATTGTTGGCATCTCCGACCGAGGCAAAGTATTTCAATGACCTCAGTCTTTGGGTAGATTCGCTTAAATCAACACCAGAAGGCAAAGCACAATACATGGAGATTCTCAAAAAAGCGTGTATGACAGTTGAGCCAGACGGCTCAACTTCGTGGAACCTTACAAAAGGTCCGACAAAAAAAACATACAACTACGTGTTCACAAACCTTGCAAATGAATCTCTCATACACTATGGCAAATTTGGCGAGGATCTTGGATATTATATCGAGCCTCTCGCAGAAATGCAATGGACAATGGTTGAGGATTCGACTGCAAATGTACTTGGCTATGAGTGCTTGATGGCAGAATGTGATTATCATGGCCGTCATTGGAAAGCGTGGTTTACACCTGAAATACCAATGTCGTTTGGTCCATGGAAACTTCATGGACTCCCTGGCCTTATTCTAAAAGCTGAAGCCAATGGTGGATTCTCATTTTTAGCCACTGGACTTGAACACACCGACCGAATTATGACTCCAATGTATATGCAAGGCGATTACTCGAAGGTTGACCGCAAGGAAGCTCTGAAAAATGCCGAATATTTTGTCAACAACCAAGAGAGCATTATGAATGCCCAAGGTCAGAATGTGAAAATCTATTCATCTGACGACGAAGGCAACAAAATCGAGACTCCTAAATATGACGGCTTGAAACACAGCATCGAACCCGACTACAAAATGAAATGAAAAAGATACTCACATCAGTGATCATCTGCTTTATTCTCGGGGCTTGCTCATCGGCGCATCGAGTCAATGGCTGGTATCCGGTAGCCGACAGTCCAGAGAACAAAATTGAAGGAAAGGCGATTGTTACAATAAAAGACTTTGAGACCGTTTCACTTGACACAGTTACATCGCAGGATATATCAGTAATTGAGGGAAAACTGAAAGCAGACAAGGTGCAGAAGTGGGCTGACGCTACGGAAAGCAGAATCGGCAAAAGGATCGGCTTCGTATTTAACGATTCTGTAATAATGGCACCTACAGTCAACTGCCGCATCGAAAGCGGAGACTTCACAATCAATAGCCTAGACAAGGCTCTGATACTCGAAATCTACAATTCATTAAACAATAATAACTGAAAGAATATGAACAGATTGTTGATTATATTTTCTATCGCCACATGTCTTATTCTGTCAGCTTGTAGCGATGACGAACCCAAAGACACATCTGAACTTATCCACATGTGGGTTTCAGCTCAAACCACTGAAACCTTACATTGGGGAGATTACAACCACGATTACCCAATAGAGTGTATGCAAGTGAAGTATTCATTGGACGGTGCTTGGGAACCGATGATGTTCGATGCAATCGAGAATTTCCAATATGAAAAAGGTGTTGAATATGAGTTAAGTGTACTACGTACAACTCTATCCAATCCTCCTGCCGACGGTTCTGCGTATACCTATCGTCTTGAGCACATCATAAGCCACAAAGTATTGTCCGCAAATATGGACGGCATTGATGAATGTATAATGATTCCCTCCGAAGGCAAGGATTTTGACATGGACTTCACAACAAACGCACCATGCGAGATAGTAAGAATAACGGGTGATATTTTTGGCGAGGCTGATTTATTGGAACTTTACGATACCGGATATGGGAACGGATATTCGTTACGGTTGAATATACCTCAGAATACAGGTATGGGGCGTGTCAAGCTCCTGACACTTCGTTTCAGCAACGGAGATCAAAAGGAGATTGGTGTATGGCAGATGCCTCGGGCTTTTTCTGATACGGAAACATTCGAGCTTCCGTATCAGGGGAGTTTAGGTTATATGATTGGTACGGATCAAAATAACTATGGGAAAATAAGAAACATCAGGATTGTCGGAACAATGAATGCGAACGACGCATACTATCTCAACCGTATTCTTGAGTCTCATGGCTATCAAGGGTATGGAGAAAAACCTCAATATACTGTTGATTTGGTGCAAAGTGGATTTGCGCTTGGTGAAAATAGTAAATATGGCAACTGTGGTATATGCGATGTAGCGAGTAAATATCTGCCAAACGTATTCTCCGATGAAGTTCCTTCTGGCGTTTTTACATCCAATAAATATCTCACAGAAGTCGTTTTACCTGAAAACATCAAAGCCATAAATCCGAGTGCATTCAGTCATTGCATATCTCTTATAAAAATCAATATCCCCTCCGCTTGTATCGAAATAGGCAGTAATGCCTTCAAGTCCTGCACCTCTTTGACGAATATAGAATTTCCTTACATATCTCATAACATAGATCTGCCACATCTACAAACGATTGAAGACGCTGCGTTCTCCAATATCGGACGCCTTAACAGTTTTGTCCTTACGGAATCATTGAAGACCGTTGCTTCAACAGCACTTAGCTTTTATGTTGACAAACTTTTCAGTCTGACGGAAGAGCCACCCGTATGGGATGTTCCGGGTAATGCCGGATATGTCATCGGTCCAAAACCCGATGGTTGCACGTTGTATGTTCCATTCGGATGCAGCGAAGCATATAAAGCCTCAGAAAAATGGGGTAAGTTCAAAATCGAGGAAATGCCTGAAGACAAATGGTGGGAAATGATACCATCGGGCAACCGCTGATCTCATTGATTAAACAGTTGGGACATTTGTCACAGCTTTTCATATTTTTACTGAGTAACTTTGCAGGAATAATTACAATCATATTTTAAAATGATAATAGTTTTACTTTTAGCGGCTTTTGGCATCTGCATTGCTCGCATTTAGTCAGACCGAGAAAAAATGCTCGATAAAAGCAAAAGAACTTAACGAGTTAGGGGGCATACCCCCTGCTTTTCGATTAAATCAAAAATATTTACTCGATATAATACCCCTTTTATCTAAAATGATAGATACTGTTTCTTTGAGTGTGTCTGATGCCGGGCACTAAAAAAGGACCAGCCAAATTTTGACCGGTCCGAACAAGTT
>JAIDJJ010000422.1:8240-12062 GCA_029052265.1 Muribaculaceae bacterium | reverse complement strand
CCTTCACTCAGTCTCAAAACAACCTCAAAAACTCTTTCTAAATCTTAACTTATGCCAAAAGTAAACATACTCTAAAATAATTTTATTTTTACAGGTTGTCACATTTTTTAACTTCAGTTGTCATTATTACAGATGGCGATTTATAATCTTTGCCGTCTGACAGGAAAACAAAACCGCTTAAACAATAATTATGAAAATATTCAATTTTTTTAACCGCCTGACACTGATTGCACTATCAGTAACTGTAATTTCCATTCTCGCCGGAGCCGGGGCAATGGCTGCCATAGCTCATGCCACGCCCGAAACCATAATAGAGACTGAGAAAAAAGTCGCCGGCAACTCTTTGTCCGACGCACAGAAAAAACTCGCCAAAAAACAGAAGGAAATTCAAAAAAAACAAAAAGAAATTTCCAGAAGGCAAAAGGAAATTATCAAAAGACAGAAGGAGATAGCCAGATCCCAGAAAAAAATAGCTGCCGAACAGAAACAGAAGCTGAATCAGAAAAAAGCTCAGAAAAAGACATTATATGCCCGGCATGATAAAAAAAACACAAAGAAGAAAAAAAATAAAAATGTTGTGGTAAATGGGTCATCAGCATCTTCTCTCGGGATCTCACGCCTACCCATAGGGAATTTCAAAAAAATATGCGCGACAGGGGCGATAAATGTTGTATTCACTCAAGGGGAATCCGACGGTTATGCGGAGGTGCACGGAGATACAAAGGCGCTTGAATGTATACGGTTCACCTATGACGGGGATTTACTCACCATAGGCTACAAGAAATCTCCGGGCACAATTTCAACACGTACTATCGTCTATGTGACTGCTCCCCGGCTCGAAGGTATCAATTTCTCAGGAGCCACCTCCATCACCGTCCAAGGAATACTGAAGTGCGACATCCTCAACGTGGAGGCAAGCGGTGCATCCGACATCAATATCCCCCATGTAATAGGAAAGACTTTGAACATAGGAGCGTCAGGAGCATCAAACGTCCAGGTACTGTCGGCTGAAATGCAGACAATCAACGCAAATGCTTCAGGTGCGTCCGACATAAAGCTCAAAGGAGTGTGCGCCACGACTGTCAACAGCTGTGCCGTGGCAGCCTCTGAAGTGTCTGCCATCGGCAGATGCAACTATAAAAATTCAGAATCATCATCGGCAGGTACGGTAAAAGACCAGGGGCTAATAATTGAAAATTCACCTCTGGATTGCACCGGCAAATCTTACAAAAAGAAGACCATGCCAAGAAAACCCTGACAAAACATTACACAATTAAACCGGTGATAAGGTATAAGTTTCACCATACTAAATTGTTTAAACTTTTTAAGGATAAAAAATTTTTTAATATGAAAATATTCAGCTACGTTCTAACCACCCTTTCTGCCGCCGCACTGATTATGGTGGGGTGCTCGATGTCAAAGGGTTCTTCTGTATCTGACGGAAACGCCAAAAAAGCAACTGTAAAGAAAACCGTCAAGATAGGGAATTTCTCAAAAATAGATGCCTCTACAGGAATCCGCATTGTCTACACACAGGGAAAATCTAACGGAGTGGCACAAATAGCAACCACGCCGTCGGCTGAACCATACCTTAAAGTATATGTGAAAGACGGCGAGCTAAACGCTTATTATAAAAATAACTCCAACAATTCCATAAACGGTCCTACGATTATAACCGTCACATCCCCTTCCCTGCAGGAGGTGGAACTCTCTTCTGCCGCCCGCCTGCAAGTGAACGGCGACCTGAAGGTATCAGACAAACTAAGTCTTGACATGTCTTCTGCATCCAAAGCCACATTCAACAATATCACGGCAAAAACATTGAATGTGGATCTCTCGAGCAGTGCGACTGTTGAAGTCGGGACCGCCAATCTTGAAAAGCTGGATGCCGAAACGTCAAGTGCATCAAAACTTATAGTGGCAAAAGCTGTGGCAACAAACCTTTATCTGGAATCATCGAGTGCCTCAAAAATACAGATCGGATATTTTAACGGCACCGGTATTGAAGCTGAGGCGGGCAGCGCGGCTTCAATCACAATATCCGACATGACAGCAAAAAAAACGTATGCCGAAGCCTACAGCGGGAGCAAAATCACGTTGAAAGGAACATGTGAACATTTCAACCGAGATTCCGGATCAGGAGGGAAAGTCGACATTTCACAATTAGAAGTGCCAAACCTTCCGAGAAAGTCTTCACGGAAACACACTCCGAGAAATCCCTGACAAGGCAAAGCCCCGATTCAATAATGATTCATAACAGGATATATCTAAGGTTAATACATCCGGGGAAATATAAGTGAGAATCCATAATGTTTTTTTTTGAAAAGGGCACGGCATTACGTGCCCTTTTTTCAAATCTGCATATCGGGAACGATAGTTTGAAATTGATCCCTTCCCGCAAAAAATGCTAATGCAGGGGTCTTATAATGAAGATATTGATAAAAATTATATCCGGCTGTTTAAACTTTTTTAAGAGAAATGGTCTTAATTAAGGAATTTTGATATTCCTTATACCATTTTCCAATAAACATATATCTTTTATCAACAGTTATACTAACATATCCTGATATCTCCACAGAAGAAAAGGATATGTTGTCCAATTTGAAAAATAACCATTATTAAAGGTGATATTATGAAAATGAAGAAATTTACAGTGGCATTTTTAGCTGCCACACTTCTCGTAGGAGCCTGCGGCTGCTCATCCATGACCAATACCGGTAAGGGAGCCTTGATCGGTACCGGTGGCGGCGGAGCTGTAGGTGCAGGAATCGGTGCACTTATCGGCGGAGGTAAAGGTGCCGGGATCGGTGCGGCTATCGGTGCGGCTGTAGGAGCCGGTGCCGGAGCCCTGATCGGTCAGAAGATGGATAAACAGCAGAAAGAATTACAGGAGGAACTTGCCCAACAGGCAAAAGTGGAAGAAACCACTGACTCAAACGGTCTGCGTGCCATCAAGGTGACTTTCGACGGAGGCATTCTCTTCCCGACAGGAAAGTATGAGCTCAACCCTTCTGCTCAGGCTGACCTTACCAAATTTGCCGTGAATCTTATCAATAATCCCGACACTGATGTGGCAATCACCGGATATACCGACAACACCGGTTCATATGCTGTCAACGAGAAACTGTCAGGACAACGTGCAAACTCTGTGCGCAACTATCTTATTAATTGCGGCGTGGCTGCCGACCGTCTCACAGCCAAAGGAATACCTATGGCAGACTACATAGCCTCCAACGACACTCCCGAGGGACGTGCCCTCAACCGCCGCGTGGAAATCACAGTCTATGCCAACGAAAAGATGATCAAGGATGCGGAGGCTCAGACAGCACAGAACTGATACCGCCCCAAAATTCAAGACATCTGTCTAATTAAAAAGAGGAGACTGCCCAAGGCAATCTCCTCTTACTTTATAGATTGTGTTTTTATGGTTTTGACGAGAATATATTGTCAAAAATTTTCAGAGCACACCCTGCGCCATCATGGCACGCGCCACCTTCATGAATCCGGCAACGTTTGCTCCCTTCACATAGTTGATGAAGTCTGACCCTTCTTCCTTTCCATATTTCTCACACTGTGTGTGGATATCCTTCATGATAGACTTCAGCTTGCTGTCTACCTCTTCTTCACTCCAGGAAAGCTTCTGGGAGTTCTGTGCCATTTCAAGACCCGACACAGCCACACCGCCGGCATTGGCAGCCTTCCCGGGGGCATACAGGATTTTTGCAGCCAAGAATTTCTTTATAGCCTCGGGAGTGGAAGGCATGTTGGCACCTTCGCTCACAGCGATCACCCCGTTGTCGAGAAGAGCCTGCGCATCATCTC
>JAIDJJ010000422.1:7044-8230 GCA_029052265.1 Muribaculaceae bacterium | reverse complement strand
CGTCTATCTCATTCTGAGTGGCTGAAGGCATAGCTATGTCACATTTCACATGTTTCCATGGACGTTCTCCAGGAAGATACTGGACATCATCATATTTCTCGGCAACCTCACTTATGCGGCCGCGATAATAGTTTTTAAGCTCAAATATATACTCAAGCTGCTCTTCACTAAAACCTTCCGGCTTGATTATAGAGCCGCCGCTGTCGCTCATCGACACGACCTTCGCCCCAAGTTCGGTAAGTTTGCGGGTGGTATAGGTAGCGACATTTCCTGAGCCGGAGACTGCCACCTTTTTCCCTTTTATGTCGATCCCTCTGGTGGCAAGCATATTGAGAAGGAAATAACAGTTGCCATATCCGGTTGCCTCCGGACGTATCAGCGAGCCGCCGAAATCAAGTCCCTTACCGGTAAAGGTGCCGGTAAATTCGCGTGCCATCTTCTTATAATAGCCATACATATATCCCACTTCTCTGCCACCTACGCCTATGTCGCCGGCGGGAACGTCAGTATCAGGACCGATCTGACGCCATAGTTCGGCGATAAATGCCTGGCAGAATCGCATGATCTCCATATCGCTTTTACCTCGGGGCGAAAAATCCGAACCGCCTTTGCCGCCACCCATGGCAAGAGTGGTGAGGGAGTTCTTGAAAGTCTGCTCGAATGCAAGGAATTTAAGAATTGACTGGTTGACTGAAGCATGAAAACGGATACCTCCCTTGTAAGGACCTATGGCATTGTTATGCTGTATACGATACCCCATATTGTTGTGAACCTTCCCTTTGTCGTCGACCCAGCTCACGCGGAATGAAAAAATACGGTCAGGTATGCAAAGACGCTCTATCAGATTTTCTGCCTCAAACGAGGGATATTCATTGTAGACCTCCTCTATAGAAGTGACTACCTCCTCTACTGCCTGCAAATATTCAGGCTCATTGGGAAAACGACGACGGAGATCCGCCATAACTTCAGATGCTTTCATAATTGAAAAATAAGAGTAACTGTTGAAAATAAGAGTAATTTATATTATAATTTCCTGTAGAAACCTTGCTCTGCCGACTGACTGATGAAACCAAACTTTCCTAAGCGGGAAATCAAACGGGAGTGAAACAGACCCGGCTCTTACCGAAGCTTAAGATCAGTACCTGAAAAAACCGGCCCGCAAAATCCATAATTTTTTATACGGAGA
>JAIDJJ010000422.1:0-7034 GCA_029052265.1 Muribaculaceae bacterium | reverse complement strand
TCCAATTTTAATTTGTTTTTATCTTCCCACAAAACCAATCCCTCCATATTTTATGAAAAACGATACCGCCTTACCCGCCATAAAGAGAAAGGCGATATCGTTTTTCACGAAGCACTTCACGGCTTCATTCCACATAATATATTTTTACATCAATTTGAATGAAGCATTAATATGCGCGATGCATAATCATTGCGTTTGTTCCAGTCCACATTATGACTCAATGGCATCTCAAGCCCGTTCGACATAAGATATCTGCCGGTAAAAGTCTTCCCCTCGAATGGAAGCGGGACATTGTCTATCCGGTTGAGCTCTGTCACGGTATAGAGTCTGTCAGGATCAAGCCCCGCCATGACCACACGTGGCAATTGCTGATTTACAAACTGCTCTGTCTTCCACCAATAATATACCGCATCCTTTTTGTCAGGCGCCACATACATCAGTGATGCCGCCCCTTTATGCTCATATGGAGAAAGAATACGGTAGAGGTCGCCCTGTTGCACAATCGGACGTATCTTCTTATAATCGGCGATTGCCTTACGGGTCTGATCTTTTTCTTCCGGTGTCATGTTTTTGGGCTGAATCTCCATGCCAAGCCTGCCGCTCATCGCCACATCAGTACGGAATTTCAAAGGTACGATACGGTTGGTCTGGTGATTCGGTGATGCCGATATATGCGAAGCCATGGCGATTGCAGGGAAAAAATAACTTGTGCCCCACTGCATATATATTCTCTGGAGGGCATCTGTGTTGTCGCTAACCCAGAATTCATCAAAATATGGAAGTATTCCCCAGTTAGCCCTGCCACCTCCGCTCGCACAAGCCTGTATGGTCAGTTCGGGATATTTCTCCCTTATCCTTTTAAGCGTATTTTCCAATCCTTTATGATAATCTATATATAGGTGGCTCTGGTTGTCGGCTGTCTGATACTGCGACCCATGGTTCATGACCGGAGCGTTGGCATCCCATTTGATATAATCGATTTCGGGATAATTGGTCATCAGTGTGTCGACCACACTAAACACAAGATCCTGCACCTTGGGATTCGCAAGGTCAAGCACAAGCTGAGTTCCGCCTCTTCCTTCGATAGCATCACGGTTAGATGCCTTTATCACATATTCGGGATGCTTCTCAAAGAGTTCCGATTTGGAATTTGTCATTTCCGGCTCTATCCAGATACCGAAACGGATTCCCAGGCTGTCGGCTGTATTGCATAATCCTTTTATCCCTTTGGGAAGTTTGGTGGTGTCTACCGTCCAGTCGCCAAGCGATGTGGAATCGTTGTTGCGCGGGTACTTCACACCGAACCATCCGTCGTCCATCACGAAAAGTTCACCACCCATGTCGGCTATATCCTTCATCATCTGGTTCATTCCGGTTTCGTTTATATCGAAATAAACCCCTTCCCAACTATTTAGAAGCACTTTGCGAAGTTTGTCGCCATTGGCAAGACGATAGTCTCTGCCCCATTTGTGAAAATTGCGGCTCACACCCCCGAGCCCTTCCTCAGAATAGGTCAGCGCAAGTGCGGGAGTCTCGAATTTTTCACCCTTCTTAAGATTATAAGAAGAATTTTCCTCATTCATGCCTGCGAAAAAATGATGATGGTTGCTGTCATCGGTATCAAACATCAGTTTATAGTTTCCGCCATAGCATAGAGCCGCCCCGATCACCCGACCGGTCTGTTCCTGACCTTTGCCGTCGAGCGAGATCATCACTTCTGCATGCGACGTGTGGGAATTGCGTACCCCGTCCTTATTCTTTATCACTTTAAGATTGTGTGGCAACGGAGCTTCCTCCACCTTTCCTTCGTTTGCCCAGGATCCATAAAGCTGCGACACATGCACATCGCTACGCCTTATAGGGAGATAGCCGGACATGAATCGGGTGAGTTCCACAGGCTTCTTCTCGTCATGGCTCGTTACAGTCCATGTCTCGATCACATCACTGCCCGGATAAGTACGGTAATTCACATCCACATAAAACGGATAAACCTTGTCTGCCATGGTCACGGTTGTAACCTTCGCCCCGTTAGCTTCCGTCGTGGTTTTAACATCTGTCACCGCCATATCGAGAGTCATGTTGCCATCGGAATGTACGGCACTCATCGCCGCCTCCTTCTCAGGCCACAATCCGTATACCGGATAAGCACTGAAAACTTTATTGCCTGATGAAAGGACATTGCCGAGATCTGTCTCTCCCAATGCGTTGCCATAGTACAGAAACTTCAGGGGTTCTCCCTTTTCCGCGTCAAGCACAAGCGAAGTCTTAGGTGTAGACACATGAACGGTCTCGGCAACCGCCGGCAAAAATCCGCCGGCAGAAAGCGCCAACAATGATATTAAGGTCAGTTTTCTCATAGGTTGTCTGATATATTAAATTCCATAGTGCAAAATTATATCTAAAACTAATCATTTCCTCACACTTTATTGCCTTTTTATTCTCCTTATGTGTTGAATTTGTATTGAATTTTTTTTAATTTTCCACAAAGTGTGGATTATATTATAGAAAAACAGACAAAACATTGAAAAGAATAGAAAAGTTGAAGCATCTTTGTCATATTTGTGTCAGACAATAAAAATTATTGAATTATTTTTGTTACTTTTACAACCCAATCTTAGAAGTTGTTTAAAATTAGTGATAGGATAACAGGATTTTCACCCTCCCGGCAAACATATCCTTACTTTGAAACACTTCGCGATTATATCTTTCTTAGAGCCCACCGTTAGCGGTCACTCCTTGAAATAATATCACCATGTCTACCCTTCAGAAAGAGATTATCACCGAGATCACCCCCCTGTCAGACAAAGACTGTTTCTATTTCGTCGACAGATATAAGGAACAGTTCACATATCCCATACACCGGCATGAGGATTATGAACTGAATTTTGTGGCAGACGCTCCGCATGCATCACGCGTAGTGGGGGATTCAGTATCTGAAATTGGTTCGCTCGATCTTGTGCTTGTAGGGCATGGGATAGAACACTGTTGGGAACAATACAAATGCACCTCCACCAAAATACATGAAATCACCCTGCAATTTTCCAAGAACCTGTTCGGCGACACATTTCTCGGCAAAAACCAGATGGCGCCGATAAAAGACATGCTTGAAAAATCAAGACACGGGATAGCCTTCTCACAGGAATCCATACTTAAAATCTATCACTTGCTTGACAAACTCACCAAAACACCCGACAACTTTTTCCGGATGCTCCTTTTAATGAGAATTCTCTATGAACTCGCCACAAGCCCGGACTCAAAAATTCTTTCATCCTCGTCTTTTGCAAAAGCTCCCGCCCATACCGACAGTCGCAGAATACTTAAAGTAAAAGAATATATCGACAAAAATTATCAGGACGATATCCGGCTTTCCGTGCTTGCAGACATGGTAGGGATGACTGCCACATCTTTCAGCAGGTTCTTTAAACTCCGCACAGGACGGCATGTATCGGAATATATCACAGATGTGAGACTCGGACATGCAACCCGTGCACTCGTAGACAGCACAAATTCCATAGCGGAAATATGCTATTCTTGCGGCTTCAACAACATAAGTTATTTCAACCGTATATTCAAAAAACGGAAAGACTGTTCTCCGAAAGAGTTCAGGGAGTTATATAAGCGCAACAGGCTCCTCGTTTGAGCAATTGCCAATTGCCAATTAGTCGTTAGTCGTTAGTCATTAGTCATTAGTAATTAGTAATTAGTAATTAGTAATTAGTCATTAGTAATTAGTCATTAGTCATTAGTTAGTCGTTAGTCGTAGTTAGTAATTAGAAAGCTACATTATAAGCAATAAACCCGGAATCCGCGCGGAGCTGTTTGGTTCAAAAACAAAGTTTTTGTTTATCTGCAATACTCATTACTCCCACCAACTAACAACCAACAACAACCAAAACTTACACTTTTTTATCAATTATTTGCACATTTACCCCTTTTCTTTTGATTGTTAGTCATTTCTATATATTTTTGTGAAAAATTTTAAGAACCGTGACCATGAAATATAGATTCTTTTTATTACCGGCAATTCTCTCATCCGCTTTTTGCTCATATGCAAAAATTGAGATGCCAAACATATTTACTGACAATATGGTGATCCAGGCAGACACCTCTGCCGCTTTATGGGGTAAAGCCACACCCGGATCAACTGTAGTCGCTACAGGATCATGGGGAGAGTCAGCCTCCGCAAAGGTCGGAAAAGACGGCAAATGGAAACTGTCTATCAAAACACCCCTCCCCTCTTACCAACCTATTTCAATCAACATAACTGACAAGTCTGACAACCACAACCTTACAATCAATAATGTTCTTGCCGGTGAGGTCTGGGTCGCATCCGGACAAAGCAATATGGAAATGCCCCTCAGAGGATTCTGGCATCAACCGGTGGAAGGTGCCGGCGAACAAGTGATGTTTTCACGCAAACTTGGTAAAGGGATACGGTTTGTAAACGTGCCGAAAGCCGGCAGCTATGAACCTAAAGACAATTTTGAGGGCGCATGGATGGAATGCAACCCTGCCACAACCGGAGAACTATCAGCAGTGGGATGGTATTTCGCAACCGCTTTACGCGATATGCTTGATGTCCCTGTGGGGATCGTGTCTTGCGCATATGGCGGTTCCAAAGTAGAAGGATGGGAGCCCGCTGAAATTATCGCCAAATATCCTGACCGCAACATGGAAGCGGAGAAAAACAATCCTGATATAAATGAATGGGAAAGAGTCGGAGTGATGTATAATGCCATGCTTCTACCTATAGCGGGATATACCGCACGTGGATTCCTTTGGAACCAAGGGGAATCAAACGTAGGCGGACATGACTATTACCCTACCCGTCAGACTGAAATGGTGCATCATTGGAGAGATCTTTGGAATAACCCCGGCATGCAATTCTATTTCGTAGAACTTCCCGGATGGGTGTATGGTGGAGTGGACAACACTGAGGCGGCACTCTTCCGTGAAGCGCAGCACAGAGGTGCAGATGTGGCTGACGGCAGACATATCATATGCACCTCCGATCTCGTTTATCCAGACGAACCCAACGACATACATGCCCGCAACAAACGCCCGATCGGTCAACGTCTTGCCGCTGCAGCTGCCACCTATTCATATGGAATCCCGGGAGTGCCACACACATATCCTACATTCAAAAATATGGAAAACCATGGTGACTACGCCATCCTTTCTTTCGACAACGCCTGGAACGGACTGACACCGAATGAGAATCTTGAAGGCTTTGAAGTGGCTGGAGAAGACCGCGTCTTTCATCCTGCCAACACAGAGATCGATCTTGGCAAACTGACAATAAAAGTGTCATCCCCTGAAGTAAAAGATATTAAATCTGTCAGATACTGCTTCAAGAATTTTGCTATCGGCAAAGTCCACGACAACTACGGAATGCCACTCATCCCTTTCCGCACAGACAACTGGGACAAATAGCAATCTGCAATCTGCAATCAGCAATTAGAATAATTAAACCAACCATAAGTAAATAAATCCCTTATCCACTTTAATCACCTTAACCACCTTACATCTCCTTTCTCTCCTTTCTCTCCTTTCTCTCCTTTCTCTCCTTAACCCACCTTAACCCACCTTAACCCACCTTAACCCCATAAATCAATGTCAAAAAAAGTCAATTTTGCAATAATTTTATTCATAATGGCAATCGCTAATTTCACTGTCCGCGCCAATGACTTCGTCACTGTCTCCGACAACGGTGAATTTATACTGCGGGGCAAGCCATATAAGTATGCCGGCACCAATTTCTGGTATGGTGCAATACTCGGATCTCCCGGCACCGGTGGCGACCGCAACCGTCTTGCCGCCGAACTCGATTCCCTTCAGGCTATCGGAATAGACAACCTCCGCATACTCGCCGGAGGTGACGGCAACAGATCCATACACTCTCATATAGAACCTACACTTCAGACAGAACCCGGAGTCTACAATCAGGAGATTCTGGAAGGTCTCGACTATCTCATCGCCGAACTTGAGAAGCGTGACATGCGCGCCGTTATCTATCTAAACAACGCCTGGGAATGGAGCGGCGGATATGGCACATATCTTGAATGGACCGGTCACGGAGAAGCGCCACTACCCCTTCGCGACGGCTATGACAATTATATGAAGTATGTATCTAAATTCATAATAGACGATAAAGCCAAGGACCTTTATGCCAACCATGTCCGCAATATGGTGACCCGTGTCAACTCAATAACCGGCAAACCTTACGCGGAATCTCCGGCAATAATGTCGTGGCAGATTGCCAACGAACCTCGTTGCTTCGATCCGGCAAACAAGGAAGCATTCTATAATTGGCTTGTCGACACCGGCAAACTGATCAAAAGTCTTGACCCCAACCATCTGGTATCCACCGGCAGTGAAGGGATGTGGGGATGTGAAGGCGACATCGACCTTTGGGCGCGTATCCACAATTCGGATGCCATCGATTATGCCAACATCCATATCTGGCCTTACAACTGGAACTGGGTAAAACCGGAAAGTCTCGCCGCAGATCTCCCCACGGCAATTGCCAACACCAAAGAATATATCTCTTCTCACCGTGCCTTGACAAAGAAACCTCTCGTCCTCGAAGAATTTGGCTTCCCCCGCGATGGCATGGAGATAGCGAAAGGTTCGTCCACATCTACACGAGATGCCTATTATGAATATGTGCTCAACTCCATGGCTGACGGCAACGAACTCAACGGTATTAATTTCTGGGGATGGGGAGGCAATGCAGATCCGCTACACAAAAGCTGGCAACCCGGAGATCCCTATACCGGCGATCCGGCACAGGAAGACCAGGGTCTTAATTCTGTCTTTTCGTCCGACCGTTCAACCCTCGACATAATCAAAAAAGCAAACCAAAAGCTTAATCAAAAGAAACAATGCACAAAATGCAATCAACATTGTGCAACCGGTGAGAAATAATAATTCCTGATAATGCATCATGAATTATACATAATAAATTGAATATCAACTCTCAATTATCAATTATCAACTAATCATTCTTAAGGTATTAAAGATTGGTTCTTGAA
>JAIDJJ010000421.1 GCA_029052265.1 Muribaculaceae bacterium | reverse complement strand
CGGGAGGTATGGGAAGAAAACCGTTGGTGACTGCATAACGTTTTGCCCAGGAAGACGATGCGTGGTGCATTGTTGTCCAGCGGCCGGTGTAGTTTACAGCCGAGCCGTTTTGCTTCTCGAGAGCTATGGCTGCTTCGCAGGTTTCACCGCCATCGATGCCTGACCATCGGCGAAGGTCATTGAAGCGCACACCCTCACCGAAGAGCTCCCATCGGCGTTCGTTCTTGATGTTCTGCCAGGAGTAGCCGGTTGTTTCCACGCCTGCGCGAGCCTGTACACGGTTCATCATTTCAGCGTTTCCGGTAAGCTCGGTGTGCATAAGCATCACGTCGGAAAGACGTAGGAGGATAATGTCATTGAAGTGGTCGCCCTGGAAAGAGTTTCCGTTAGAGTTTGCCACAGTTGAGTTTTTGACACGGTAGACTCCCCACCAGGTGTATGCATTAGCATGGTCTGACCAGCTTGATTCGCTGCAGGTAACAGTAATCCATTTTTTGTTGTATTTTCCGGTTTCTTCAGAACAGGAAGTGGTGTATGCGAATTGCTGAAGTTCGGTTTCGCAATCGAGTACTGTGGCTTTCTTACGTGGGTCTGTTGTAGGCCATTCGTTGACAGCGTTCATGTTGAATACAGCCTGTCCCCAGCCTTGACCGAACGGAAGAGTTTCCGGTCCGCCATTTTCCTTACCCTGTTCGTTGGCATCGCAACGAAGACCGCAGTAGAGTGCCGTCATATTGGAGAATCCCATTGCCACCGTACCGTTCCATGTAGCTATGTTGGAGAATTGCACCTGGAAAAGTTGTTCCTTGTTGCCGTTACCAGCCCAATATTGACCTGCATCGGCAAGATCCTTGACATATGCATAGTCTGGGGCAGTCAGTTCGTTTGTATATTGCCATAGCTGACGGAAGTCAGGAATAAGCTGGGCCCCGGAATTATTTATACAGTCTTCAAGGTAAGAGACAACCTGTGCTTTTGAAAGCGGGCCGTTTACCCCTTCCTGTTCGGGTAGCTCAACATCGGGAAGAGAAGCGGATGCAAGTTCCCCTGCCTTGTTATAGAATCCCTGATAGAACATATATGCACGTGCGAGATATCCTTCCGCTGTGCCTTTCATGGCATGACCGTCGCCCCAGGTAGTGGCGCCGTTTGTCATGAGGTTGGAAGCTGAAACGAAGTCAGCAAGAATGTGAGGGAATATGACATCTTTTGCGCTCGCCTGCGGACAGGGATCGGGTGCTGCCGCCTCCCAGTAAGCCGGGATGTCTCCCCAGAACTGTGTGCCCCAGAGATAGAAGAGTCCGCGCATGAAGTAAGCCTCGCCGAGAAGTTGGTTGCGGGTTGTTTCATTTCCCGACCAGTCGAAAGTGTCGACCGAATAGATGATTGCGTTGGCGCGGGCAATGCCGACGTATGTATTGTGCCATGCCGCGCTGTAGAGTTCATCCTTGTTTGACATAAGATGACCGATTGCGTGAGCCTCGATGTCGCCGGTGCCACCGGCACCGTTGGTGTCGTCCGACATGATGTTCCAGACAAGCCAAGGAGTCTGCAACGGGTCATTGGCATATTGGTTCATCACACCGTAGAGTGCAGCCAACTCTTTATTTAGGTCGGAAGCTGCCGCAGGATAGTTTCCGGTGTTTGCTTCTGTATAGTTGTTCGAGTCAAGGAAGTCCTCACACGATGTGAGTGAGATCATCCCGACAGCGGCTAAAGTGATCAAAAGATTTTTTTTCATATGTATATTGGGTTCTCTTGATATTATGGGTTAGAATTTGACAGTCACACCGACAACGAATGAACGTGCTGATGGATAAAGTCCGGTGTCAATTCCTCGTATCCAGTTGGCGTCGATACCGCCGTTTGAACCGATTTCAGGATCCACACCTGTATATTTGGTAATAGTGCAGAGGTTCTGAAGCTGTGCGTACAGACGGAGCTGCTGGAACGGAGTCTTGAATTGTGACGCAAAGTCATAACCGATGGTGATATTCTGAAGTTTGAAGTAGTCGCAATTCTGCATATAGTAGGTGGATATCCACTGATTGTTTTCACTGCCAACTACAAGACGGGGCACCGAGTTGCTTGTGCCGGCGCCGTGCCAACGGTCAAGAACGTCTGCTGTATAGTTCAGATATTGGTTGGCGAGGAGGGCTGTGCGGTAGCACTGCATAGCCTGCATTCCGAAGGCGCCGGAACCGGCAGCACTGAAGTCGAAGCCCTTATAGCTGAAACCAAGATTGATACCGAGAGTCCAGTCAGGATTCGGGTCGCCGATTTCGTGACGGTCGCCATCGAAAGTGATTACACCGTCATGGTTGTAGTCATCCCAGATGAAGTCACCGGGCTGAGCTGTCGGGAGAACAGCCTGTCCTTTGGCGCGTGCAGCCTCGATCTGTTCCTGAGTCTGCCAGATACCGCTATGGCTCATACCGCTGAAATATCCTATCGGATGTCCCACCTCAACCAAAGAAACGTAAGAAGAGTTTTCAAACAGACTGCTGCTCAGGTTGTCGCCGATTTTACCGGAAGAAGTGGCAAGACGTGTCACCTTGTTCTTGTTGTAGGCGGCGTTAACATTCACATGATAAAGGAAATCTCCACCGATGTTGTCGCTCCATGACAGACCGAGTTCCACACCTCTGTTCTCAACGTCACCGCCGTTGATCATTGCAGCCTCCTCATAGCCGAGCACGTCGTTGAGGGGAGCCTGAACCAACCAGTCTTTTGTCTTTTTGATATACCAGTCGAATGTCAAGGCAAGACGGCTCTGGAGCAGACGGGCATCTAAACCGAGGTCCCATTGTTCTGATGTTTCCCATGTGAGATTTTCATTGGGGACATTCTTTGCATATGCGCCTGTCTGATAGACTCCATTGACGGTATTAAGCATGTCGCTGCTGAACTTATACCCATAATCGGCATAATCAGTTGGAGAGAAGCCGATGTTTGAGAGATAATAGAAGTTGCCCACCTGGCAGTTGCCGTTCTGACCCCAGCTTGCACGGATCTTCAGGAAGTCTAAAACGTTGTAGGTATTCTCCATGAATTTTTCATTGGTGATAACCCAGCCTGCAGATACAGATGGATAAGTGTGCCAACGGTGACCGCGGGCGAAGTTGTTGCTTCCGTCGCGGCGAACAATGGCTGTCAACAAGTATTTTTCATCGAAATTGTAGTTGACACGTCCGAAGAATGAGGCGATTCTGCCTTCTTTCGGGTTATCATAGCCGCTATAGCCGGTCATGTTTGCCATATTAGACGGGATAGTGAAATCCCAACCGTTCATTACAAGCGAATTAAGATTGTCCGGCGAATCGCTGAAAGCCATAGCCATGCTTGTTGCCCAGTTTGATTTTTCTATAGACTGACCGATAAGCACATCGATATTGTTTTTACCGAATGTGGGCAGCACATAAGATATGGTGTTCTCGATCGACATGCTTGAGCTTTGCGTCGCGTTCTGATTAAGACCATAGTTTGCGCTTGCCGATGTAGAGCTTGCCGAGTAAGGAGTAGAAGTGCTCCTATAGTTGCTTCCGCTGTAGCCGGTATTGATCTGTCCACGATATTTGAGGTTTTTGATAGGCTCGACAATCCAGTAGAATGTTGCGCCGACACCAAAGTCGCGGCTGCGGTTGAGAGAACTGTATTGACCGTTGATGAATCCCTCATATGGGTTGTTGAATATCATCGAGCTCCATCCCGCACCGTCTTGAGAGAAGTTGGTTGGTGTGCCGTCTTCACGGAATGCCGGGACAAGAGGTGAGTTGGCATATACAGGCTGCATTATATTCCAATAGCCGTTACCTTCGGCGAGATCATGGCTTGAGTGGTACCAGTAAGAAACATTCTCACCCAAGGTGATTATGCTGTGTTCATCATTTTTGAGAAGGATGTGTTCGGAATTGATGCGTCCGCCATAGCGTTTGTAGTCTGAAGCGTTCTTTCCACCGAGGATACCCTCCTGGTCGCTGTAGTTTACAGAAATTGAGAATTTGCTGCGTTCGTTGCCACCGGCAAGAGTCACTGCATGGCTGTGCTGGAATGCATTTTTATTGCGATAGATGTCAAACCAGTCTTCACCTTTCCAGCCATTATTGACTTTATCAAGAATAGCCTGAGGCACCAAAGCTCCCCAGTTGGTAGGGGTGCCATAAGTGTTAAAGTTGGTTTCGTTGATCACCTGCATATACTGCTGGGCGTTGAGGCTGCCGGGACGACGGTAGGGGTTTGACCAACCTGCGAAGCCGTCGTAAGTGATAGAGATTTTACCCTCCTTGCCTTGCTTAGTGGTGACAAGGATCACGCCGTTTGCCGCACGGGCACCGTAGATGGCGGCAGAAGCCGCGTCTTTAAGAACGTCGATAGTTTCAATGTCGTTAGGGTTGATGCCGTTGAGACCGTCGTTAGCAGTACCGGAAACAATACCGTCGATCACCAACAGAGGTGAAGACTCACCGATTGTGCCCATACCACGGATGTTCACTTTATATCCCTTACCCGGCTGAGAAGAAGACTGGGTGATCTGAACGCCGGGAGCATTAGACTGCATGGCGGCGAGGGCATTTGAGGTGTTCATCTGGGCGATCTGGTCTCCGGAGACCTGAAGTGTGGCGCCGGTAACGAGTTTCTTTTTCTGAGTGCCATAGCCCACGACAACGAGTTCGTCAAGATTGTTGTCGTTTTCCTGAAGCACAATGTTGATTTCGGGAGAGTCGCCTACCTTCAATTCGGAAGTTTCATAGCCCACATAGCTGATGAGAATGGTGTCTCCTTTCTTTGCTTTGAGCTGGAATCTTCCGTCGATGTCGGTTGCGGTACCCGTCTGGGTGCCTTTGACCATTACAGTAGCACCAATAAGAGGTTCACCGTTAGTATCGGTGACTGTTCCGTAGATTTGATCCTCGGACTGCTGAGCTAAACTGACACTCAGAGGATCAGCCGCAAACATCTGAGGCGAACTGCAAGCAAGTGCGGCTAAACCTGCACAAGACAAGAGTACAGCTTTTTTCGTCTTAAGATTCATAGATGTCTTATTTGGTTAACATTTAGTTTAGTTATTCTTAAATATAGTTTTGTGAAGAAGCAGCGGCAGATTGGAAAGGTTTTATGCATTAAATATTGTTTAAGAGGAATCAATAAAATAAACAAATCCGAATGTTGTGAATCTGACCGATTTGTCCGATGCTCAGGAAATATGCAGAGATGGGTGTATCATGGATTATCCCATTAATTCAATGCTTAAGGCGGGGGATGGGAAATAATCACATCCCTGTGGAGAGTGGTGCGGATACACATCTGCCGAAGCCGGCAATCCTATCCCGGCAAACATGCAGAAAAGAACCGCCAAGAGCATAAAGCGATACTTGCAATGATTAATAGGATTTCTATCCATTGATTTCAAGTTTAACAGGTAAATATTTTGATTCATTTTGTTGTTTGTAGATACTTGAAGAGCCCGCTGTTTGCGAACTTTTTTTAGGTGTAATCACACGATGCAAAATTACCAACTTAAATACTAATGTATGGGTGTTTATAGCATGAATTAGGGGTATAAAATCGTTATGACGGGGTCTAAAATGTTAACAAATGTGT
>JAIDJJ010000420.1 GCA_029052265.1 Muribaculaceae bacterium | reverse complement strand
CGCACATCAAACGGAAGGATCGATCTCTTTATATCCACCGAAAAATACTATTATATAATCGAGATCAAGCTCGACAGATCTGCCAGTGAGGCGCTTGACCAGATCAACTCAAAAGAATATGCCCTCCCCTTCAAGACTGACGGAAAGACAATAATCAAGATCGGCGTCAATTTCTCCACAAAAGTAAGAACAATTTCTGACTGGATCGTTGAATCAATTAGTTAATTAGCAATTAGTTAATCAGCAATCAATCATCAAAAATTAAATACTTATGAAAATCTATAATTCCACATACCTCATCTCTCTGATAATATCGGGCGCAATATCCCTTTTCAGTACAACATCCTACCTTTGTGCCCAACAGCCGGGACAGAAAAGTTCTACTGAAAAGTCGATGTACGGAAAGAAACTGATATGGAGCGACGAGTTTAATGTGGATGGTCCTATCGATACAAACTTCTGGAATTTTGAGGAGGGGTTCGCAAGAAACCATGAAGATCAATGGTATCAGGATAAGAATGCCTACTGTAAAGACGGACTTCTTGTGATCGAATGCAAACAGGAATCCAGACCCAACCCTCTTTATAAAGAAGGTGCAAACGAGTGGAGAAAAGCCAGAAAAAATATCGAATACACCTCTTCTTCTGTCAATACACGAGGCAAAAAGGAATTTAAATACGGCACCCTTGAAGTCAGGGCAAGAATACCGGTCAGCCCCGGTGCATGGCCTGCCATATGGACTTTAGGCACGGATAAGGAATGGCCGTCTAACGGAGAGATCGATGTGATGGAATATTACAGGATTGACGGTGTGCCCCACATACTTGCCAACGCCGCCTGGGGGACATCCCAACGGTTTAATGCAAAATGGAATACACAGACTGTCCCTTTCTCAAATTTTTTGAAAGATGATCCCGATTGGGCTTCAAAATTTCACATCTGGAGAATGGACTGGGATGAAAATGCATTAAACATTTATCTTGACAATCTCCTTATCAATCATACCGACCTCAAAGACACTGTCAACCCCGACGGATTCAACCCGATGCAGCAGCCCCACTATATATTGCTTAATCTAGCTTTGGGAGGAGATCATGGCGGAACAATCGATCCGGAAGCGTTCCCGATTCGCTACGAAATAGACTATGTTCGTCTCTATCAGTAATCTTTCAAATACGATATTGGCATGAATAAACTTCATTCAGCTTTATCTCTGATATTTCTTTTTATTTTTCACTGCGCATATTCCCAGGGACTACAGTTTCATGGAAGTGAAAAGAATATATCCGACAGGTCGTCCCTCTCCATCCCTTCTGAAGATAAAGTTGTGCACGCAACATCCGGATACCGTATCGACGTAGACATCAGAAACCATAACATTCTAAGTCCGGGAAACATATTCCTCCTTAGGGATATCGATTCAGGACAAGCCTTCTCTTTGACTTTCAATTATGATCCCGGTCAGGACAGAGCTGTTTTCATTTTCGCGAAAAATGGGGAAAAGACTCTTTTCTCCACTTCTTTCCGAAAAGATGACATTCAGGAAAAATCCTTACATGTTTCCTTAAGAATCAATATCAAATCCGGCATCATTGAGATTGCCATAGGGTCGCATGTCTCAAAAATAGCCCTTCCTGAACTTAAGCTGTCCAAATTTGCCCCACAGCTTAATTTCGGCATGAACCGCCACATTGTGGAATGTGCATCTTTCTCCATCAGGAATTTATGCATAACAAGGGATAATCTCAAAACTGTCATTCCTCTATCCGAGAACATCGGGAACGTGGTTCACGATGCAGAGGGGAAGCATGTCGGAACGGTATCTAATCCAAAATGGCTGATATCCCGTTCGTTTTCCTGGCAACCTGTATGGGATTTTAAATCCCCCACCCCTTCAGGATTCGCATTTGATCCTGCAAGGCAGAAACTGTATTCATACAGCGCCGACACTATCAGATCTTTTAATATACTGTCGAAAGAGGTCACAATGTCACCATTGAATGGCGACAGTATCCCTGTCAGACTCGGAATGAACGTTCTTGATAAAGCCACAGGCAATATAATCCCTTATGAAATATATTACGATGCTTTTTTTGCCGAAATAAATCCTGACAGCAACGACTGGAAAATGCTTAATGCCTCCCGACCACGAGCGGTATGGCATCACCATGCCCACGCCTTCAGTAGTAAAGACAGGACTCTCCTTCTTTTCGGAGGATACGGCGACCGGGCATATTCCGACAAACTGGTCAGATATCATACGGATAAAAATCTTTGGGATACAATACCTCTTGACGGAGACAAGATTGACCCGAGATTTTTCTCCTCGATGATGATGACTCAATCTGAAGACTCCATTTATTTATATGGAGGCAAAGGCAATCCCGAGGGGAAACAGGATTTAGGCACAAAATACTATTATGATCTGTATCTCATAGACCTCAATTCCCGTAAAATCAAAAAGCTTTGGGAACATAAAGCTCCGGAAATTGACCGCGTACCTGCCAGAACCCTGATACCGGATCATGACGGAAAACATTTCTATGCCATAACATATCCGGAATATAGACCCCACTCATCATTGCAGCTTTACCGTATAAATATTGAAGACGGCACATCGGTAGCTGTAGGAGACTCCATCCCTATGGTGTCGGAGGAGATAGCCACCAATGTGGCGCTATACGACAACCCTTTGATGGAAAGATTTTATTGTGTGGTGCAGGAATACGGCAAATATGGCGACACATCCACTGTGGTTTATTCTATTTCATCACCTCCGGTTGAATCAGCTACACTTGCAGCGTTCTCCAATTTTGAAGATTGCAACGGAGGCTCCAAATTCAAATTATGGCATATTATCGGACTGTGTATTGCCGTGATTATCGGTATAGGCGTTGTGGCTGTAGTAAAAAGACGTGGTCAAAAGAATAAGAACAATCCGTCCATACCGCAGCCCGCATATTCTTTGGGAAATGAAAACATCGGCAACGATACCGACTTAAACCCTGTGGCGGCAAAAGAAGATAATTCCTCAGATAATATCGCAGGCAATCAGGAAAAACCAGCCAATCAGATGCCCGACACATTGTCAGGGATCAACGATGATTCAGCATTACAACCGGAAACACCGGGGAGAAACACAATCTCCCTGTTCGGATCCTTCTCTGTGATTGGCGCATCAGGAAGAGACATCACGTATATGTTCAGTAAAAAACTGAAATTGGTCTTCCTATATATCCTGCTTCATACGGTAAATAAAAACGGGGTCACTTCATCCGACCTAAGTTCAATTTTCTGGGCAGACAAAGAGCCGGACAAAGTGAAAAATTTACGTAATGTGACTCTCAACAAGCTTCGCAAGGTACTTGCCGAGATAGAGGGTATCAGCCTGGTGTATGAACAAGGAATGTTCCGGATAAATCTTGCAGACTCATGCCACTGCGACTATCTTCAAGTCTACAGAGCCACATCATCTTTACAAAAACATTCTCTTGATGATGAAAAATCTGCCGAACTTAATACCATAATAATCAAAGGGAAGTTTTTAGTAGACACTGAAGATTCCATATTCGATTATTATCGTCAGAAAATGGAGACATACCTGATCGAATATCTCACAGAAAAAATCACGGATTATTATCAAGTCGGCAAGTTTGACACAGCAAGACGCCTGAGTAATTCATTGTTAAGAATCGACCCTATTTCGGAGCATGCTCTGGCATACGGTATCAAGGCTTACCGGGCTATCGGTCGCCACGACAAGGCTATGGCAATATATAATTCTTTCACAAAAGAATATCGTAAGATGATGGGTGAAGATTTCCCTAAGAGCATGGAAGAATTATAACGATCAAGGCATTAGTAAAAATAAGTCGGGCAATACTCACGGATTGCACGACTTATTTTACCAACTGGCATTTATTAAATTTAGACTATTTAATAACATTATCTTTGTCAAAAAATTTATATAATTCGGTTTGAAAAAGTATGAAATAAATAACCTAAAATCCTTTTCACCTAAGATCCTTACCTTTTAATAATCCTGACAATATTTTATC
>JAIDJJ010000042.1 GCA_029052265.1 Muribaculaceae bacterium | reverse complement strand
CAATAGTTAAGTATCTCTTACGAAGAGATACTTAATTTTTATTATTACAAAGCATTGGCTTGTAGGTGTATGAGTGGAATCACTGAAAACATTATGTCTTTACATTGCCGTTTGGCATAACGGATTGATCAAGTAAAGTCAAGTGAGTGTCATTCACCTTCAGTAAAGAATTGTCGGCATATATTCCCGTTCCGTTCCCCCGTATTGTTTATTTTGTTACCATGAAATATTTGTGTTATTGTGTAATGATGTCGTGATTTTTATCTAAATTTGCATTTTATTACCGATACATCCGCTATGGCTAAAAAATCTAACGGTCCCTCTTTCCGGGAGGTGATGTCATCTATCAAGAAACACAAGTTTGCTCCTGTCTATATATTGATGGGGGAGGAGCCTTATTATCTTGATGAACTTACCCGGGCACTTGAGAATAATGTGGTAGATGAGGCAGACCGCGACTTTAATTCAATTGTATATTATGGTGCAGACTCTGATATAGGCAGTGTCATAGCCAGTGCGCAGCAGTATCCTGTCATGGCAGACCGTCAGCTTGTAATGCTGAAAGAGGCTCAGTCGATGTTTAATGCAAAATCTCAACTTGACAAGCTTGCTTCATATGTCTGCCGTCCAAATAATACTACAGTTCTTGTAGTGGTCTATAAAGGGGATGCGCTCTCTGCCACATCACAACTGATGAAAAGTGCCAAAGATGCGGATTGTGTAGTGTTCAGAAGCGACAAACTACGAGACTACCAGTTGGCGGGACCAATTGCTGATTACTGTGTATCACGAGGTATCGGAATCGATGACAAGGCTGTGTCGCTGTTGTGCGATTATATAGGAAACCCTTTGAGCAAACTGTTTGGCGAGATCGACAAGTTGATAGTGGCTGTCGGTAATGATGTGAAGCGTATCACTCCCGAGCTTATCGAAAGGAACATAGGAATTTCAAAAGATTTCAATACATTTGAGCTTGTCAAAGCGCTTGCAAGGAAGGACTATCCAAAGTCTATGATGATTGTCGAATACTTTTCCAGAAACCCCAAGCAGAATCCGGGGGTTATGGTAGTTGCCACTCTTTTCAGCTTTTTTTCCAAACTGTTTGTGGCTACTGTCACAAAGGACAAGAGCGATGCGTCTCTGATGTCTGAACTTGAACTGAAGTCTCCTTATGCTCTGAGAGATTATCGCGACGGTCTGCAATATTATAATGCAAGGATGGCTCTTGGAGCGATTCATGCGTTGCGGGAGTATGATGCGCAGAGTAAGGGTATCGGCTCGGCGCAAAATGAATATGAACTTTTGAAAGAGCTAATTTTTAAGATATTTACCGCTAACTAATTGTTGGTCAATTAGCAATTAGCAATTAGTAGTGGTTCGGATAAGATAATTATTAATTTGTAATTCATGGAATCAATTGCTCATTAATAATTACTAATTGCTCATTAATAATTACTAATTGTAATAGTTGCTAATTGATTAAATTCAATTTTATGATATATTATTTTTCCGGAACCGGTAATTCCCGTTTAGCTGCCGGTTTCCTCTCAGAATATCTGCATGAACCGGCAAGATTTATTCCCGATACTGATCCGTGTGAAGAAACGGTGTGTGGAGAATCGGTGGGTTTTGTATTTCCGGTATATTCTTGGGGTGTTCCTCCTTTTGTGATTGGATTTATGTCTCGTCTGCCACTACAATTCTGGAATGAAGTCCGGAGATTGCAGACGCCTGTATGGTGTGTGATGACCTGTGGTGATGAAGTGGCGATGGCGCCTGAGATGTTTGAAAAGGAATTGTCGAGACATGGAGTGGAGGCTGAGTCAATTTGGAGTGTGATCATGCCCAATAATTATGTGCTTTTACCCGGGTTTGATGTCGATGCCCCGGATGTTGAACAGAAGAAACTTCAGGATGCACCGGCGAGGCTCAAAGAAATTGGAGACGGGATATTGCAACACCGCAAGGTTGTGGATGTGGTGAGAGGGAGTATTCCTACTCTAAAGAGCCGGCTTATTTATCCTCTTTTCAAAAAATGGGGAATATTTTCCGAAAAATGGCATTCTTCTGATGCTTGTGTGGGATGTGGGATATGTGCCCGTAGCTGTCCGCTAAAGAATGTCGCCATGTCGGGCAAGACTCCACGGTGGGGAGATAACTGTTGTTCATGTCTTGCCTGTTATCACAGTTGTCCGCATCATGCCGTGGAATATGGTAAAATCACACGGAAAAAAGGGCAATATTTTTTGAAATGAACATAAACAAAGACCGGTCTCGGATGTCTGGAGACCGGTCTTTGTATTTTTATCCTGTGTCAGGATCAGAGATTCAGTAATGATTCAATCTTGTCGGTTGCAGCTGCGAGTCCGTCAGGATCTTTTCCTCCTGCCTGAGCGAAGAATGGTTGACCTCCGCCGCCACCTTTGATAGATTTTGCGGCTTCACGTATGATATTTGAAGCATTGAATCCTTCTTTCACGATATCGTCAGTGATCATCAAGGTCAGCATCGGTTTGCCGGCGTTTGATGTGGCTCCGATGAATACAGTATGTTCAGGAGAATCTTTCCTGATTGAGAATGCTACATTCTTCACGACTTCAGGAAGTCTCGGACCTTTTAACGTGCAGATTCTGATTCCGTTTTTCACTGACGCACGTGATAAAAGTTCTTCCGCGAGGTTTTTGGTACGCTCCTCCATGAAGTCTTCTACCTGTTTGCGAAGATCAGCATTTTCCTTTATCGCTTTTTCTACAGCCGCTTTCACATTTGATGCATTTCCGAGGAATGCAGCCATATCGTTCATAGTGTCCTGGAGATTGTCAAGCACATTCTCCACGCCATTTGCAGAAACCGCCTCTATTCGTCGGATACCGGCTGCTATCGAGCTTTCAGACAATATACGCAC
>JAIDJJ010000419.1 GCA_029052265.1 Muribaculaceae bacterium | reverse complement strand
CAATCAAGACTTGGGGCAATTGGCAATTGGCATTTAGCAATTAGTAATTGGCAATTATCAATTATCAATTCTTGAGGCAGTTTAGGTATTGGCGGATTGTCTCGCCGATTCCAAGGTACAGGGCGTCGGATATGAGTGCATGCCCGATGCTGACCTCGTCGAGGTGGGGAAGCGATTTGTGGAAATATTCCAGATTAATGAGGCTCAGGTCGTGTCCGGCATTCAAACCGATGCCGATCTCACGCGCTGCGGCGGATGCCCGTACAAATGGGGCGACAGCCGCCTCCGGATCTGTGGGATATCCGTCGGCATACGGCTTTGTGTATAGCTCGACCCTGTCCGCTCCGACTTCCGCGGCTTTCCTTACCTGGTCGGGATCGGCGTCGACAAATATTGAACTCCTGATACCGGCGTCGGCAAGGCGTGCGCATATGTCACGGAGAAAACCGGCGTTGGCGATCACGTCCCATCCGGCGTTGGATGTCACCGCGGAAGGGGCGTCGGGCACAAGGGTGACCTGCGCAGGACGTATCTCGGTGACGAGATCCATAAATTCGGGGGCAGGGTATCCCTCGATGTTAAATTCCGTGGTCACAACCGGTTTGAGTGCGAAGACATCGGCACGGGTGATATGCCTCTGGTCAGGGCGGGGATGCACGGTGATTCCCTGTGCTCCCAATTTTTCACAATCTATGGCGAATTTCACCACATCAGGCACATTCTCCCCGCGTGCGTTGCGCAGAGTCGCCACTTTATTGATATTAACGCTTAACCGGGTCATTGTCAGTAATGTAAATAGTTTATAATGGTAGAATTTTGAATCCGCTTAGAGTGTGGGTCACAAATTTTTACGTTCCGTTAATGAAATTCGGCACAAAATTTGTAACTTTGAACTGCAAGCGGCATATTAAATAAGTTGTCTAAAGAGATAAACCTACTTCGGGGGCTTAAAGTTTTAGAAAACTCATTTAAAATGCAAAAGTATAAAAAAAGGGAATCAATACAAAGAAAAACGGCAATGAAGACGTTAAAATAATAAGTCTATGGCTACGGTAAAAAGCCTCAGTGCCGGAAGTTCAGATTCCGACAAAACAGAATTTACCGATTGGATACGAAATATAAAAAGGAAAGGACACGGCTATGACAGCAAGAGAGATATTATCGCCCGGAAAGACAGTCGCGGAACGCAATCCGGTCCGTACTGTAGAGGCGGACATGCCATTGTTGGAGCTGCTGCCGCGTCTGCTTGACACCCCAGGAAGGGAGGTGGGGGTCAACGATGGTGGGATACCGCTCGGCGTGGTTGACCAGACATCGATGCTCGAGGGGCTGGCAAGGATGATAGCCCCCCGCGACGATTGCAGCGAGGTCACAGTGGAGTGTCTGCCGGAAGACTATAGCGCGAGCGTTCTGGCACATGCCGTAGAAGACAGTGACGCCCATCTTGTCGACCTGTTTTCCACCCCGTCGGCAGACGGGAGGATACGGGTGACACTGCGGTTGCGCCATTCCGATCCGTCGGCGGCTGTTAGGAGCCTGGAACGTTATGATTTCAAGGTGCTGGAGGCTCACGGGTCCTCCGATGTGATGCGAGACTCTGCGATAGCGGCGGAACGCCTTATGGCGCTTCAGGCATTGCTGAATGTGTGAGAGATAAACAGATTTATAATCATAATAATATAGATGGTTTGACAAATACGGTCGCGATATACGGCAGCCGCCGTCAGGAGCCTTATTTAGACGGGCTTGCCGATCTTTTTTCCCACCTTTCCGGATTAGGGTTCAGGGTGGCGGTGCATAGCCGGTTTGCGGGTTATCTCGCTGACAAAGAAATAGATCTTTATGGCGCGGAGGTGACGGATGATGTCCCTGATGATACCGGACTCGTGATAAGCATCGGCGGCGACGGTACATTTTTACGTGCCGCGCGTTGGGTAGGCAAAAAAGAGATCCCGATATTGGGGGTCAATACCGGACATCTCGGTTTTCTTGCGAGTTGCCGTCTCGGAGAGGTGGGGGATATGTTAGGATGCATTTACCGGGGCGATGTGATAGTAGAGAAACGTATGGTGCTGTGGGTGCAGAGCGGCGGTTTCCCCGACGGATGCTGGCATTATGCGCTTAACGAGGTGGCGCTGCTCAAGGAAGAGACATCCTCGATGATAGCGGTAAGGACAGATATCAACGGTCATTTTCTCGCAGACTACCGTTGTGACGGACTGATAGTGTCTACCCCGACGGGAAGCACGGGATATAATCTTTCGGCGGGAGGCCCGATACTTGAGCCTACGATCGACTGTATGTCGCTTGTGCCGGTTGCGCCCCATACCCTTACGGTGCGTCCACTTGTTGTGGGAGGAGGGTCGGAGCTCGAACTCAGTGTAGAGAGCCGCACCGGACATTTCCGTCTGAGTCTTGACGACAGGTCATATCTAATGCCGGCGGGGGAAAGGGTACGGGTGAAACGCGCCGGATTTGTCACCCGTCTGATAAGGCGAAAGGATTCAACATTCGCCACCATTCTCCGCGACAAGCTTCTATGGAACGCGGAGTCGAATGGCTGAAGCAAATAAAGCCGCATCTTTCGGATGCGGCTTTTTTATGCGATAGGTCGATGCTTGCCTGTGCAAGCCCGTGATGATCAGTTTGCGGGGGCTTCTGCGGGAGCCGGGGCGGCTGCAGGCGCGGGTGCGCTTGACGGTGCGGGAGCCGGAGCGGAAGTGGATGCGGGTGCAGGGGCGATGCTCGACACGTTTACCGGGGTCTTGATCGCGAAAGAAGCGCATATGC
>JAIDJJ010000418.1 GCA_029052265.1 Muribaculaceae bacterium | reverse complement strand
GCCGATAGTTTTCCGGTTTAATTTTTAGAAACCACATGCAGTATTTCGGGTATTTCTTTATCCTAATAATAGAATATTGAATTTAGAATGACGAAAATGAAACTAAAAAAATCTACATTATTTACACGGCTTTGCGCCGCCGGTCTGGCTGTGCTTGGTTTCGGCTGCTCTTCCGATGAACCCGGAAATAGTGATTTATGTATGTACGGTACTCCTATCGGGTCTTTCAAGATCAAAGGGAAAGTTACTTCTGAAGATGGGAAAGCTGTAGCCGGTGCTACAATAAGAGTGACCGATTCTAAAATACCATCCGGTGTATGGTCATATGGTGAGGTAGTCACAGGGGCTGACGGAGAGTATGAAGTAGAAAATACTACTACAAGTCCGGGAGATATGAAAGTGGTGTGCCTTCCCGCCACCGAGGAGAAGCTTGACGCGGATTCCATCGTGACAAAAATGGAATATAAGGGGGGTAACAAGGATAATATTTGGAATGTAGGGCATGCCGACGCTACAGTCGATTTCAAATTGAAAAAGAAAAGTGAAGAATGAAGAATATATCTTTAAAACAACGACTTGCATTGGAACTCAACCGCAGGCTTAAGCTTGAACGCCGGAGGGAACATCCCCTCCGGCAAATTTTCTGGGAATGTACATGGCGTTGCAATTTAGCGTGCCGGCATTGTGGCAGCGATTGCAAAAGTTCATCCTTGCTTCCCGATATGCCTGCAGGAGATTTTTTGAAGGTGATAGATTCTGTTATCCCTCATGTTGACCCGCATATTGTCAACATTGTCATCACGGGCGGTGAACCTCTTGTGAGGGAAGATATAGAATATGTGGGGCGTCAGCTTTATGACCGTGAATTTCCCTGGGGGATAGTGACCAACGGATTGATATTGACCGAAAGCCGGTTTGAAAGTCTGCGTCGTGCCGGTCTTCATAACATTGCGATAAGTCTTGACGGACTGGAGGAAACTCACAATTGGATGAGGAATAATCCAAATTCATTCGAACGTGCCTATGAAGCCATAAAGATGGTGGCTAAGGCAGAAGACCTGAATTTTGATGTAGTTACTTGTGTCAACCGGAAGTCATTGCCTCATCTTAAAGAATTGAAAGAGTTGTTGATTGATGCAGGTGTAAGGAAGTGGCGTCTGTTCACCATTTTCCCGTCAGGACGTGCCGCGCTTTATCCTGAATTTGAATTGAGCGGGGAGGAGGTTGAAAGTCTGATGCGTTTTATTGTGGATACGCGCAAGGAAGGGAGGATACATCCATCGTTCTGCTGCGAGGGGTTTATGGCTGGATATGAAGCAGAGGTAAGGGATCATTTTTTCGATTGCCAGGCAGGGGTGAGTGTGGCTTCCGTGTTGCTTGACGGAGGGATAGGTGCCTGTCCGAGCATACGTGCCGACTATCGCCAGGGTAACATTTATGAAGACGATTTCTGGGATGTGTGGGAGAACCGTTATCAGCAATATCGCGACCGGGCATGGATGAAACGGGGTGTCTGTTCCGACTGTTCATTCTGGAGATATTGTGAAGGCAACGGGATGCATCTCCGCGATTCGGAAGGCAACCTGATGCATTGCCATCTCCGTCCCAAACACTGACCCCTCCCAAATTTTGAGACAATCAGTCCATTGATTGCCACAGGTTCAAACTATTGTATTGAAAGTAATTCACGGGGTGTTCCCTCCGAGCCAAACACGAGCAAATGACCTATGATCTTGCCGGAGTATGAAAGTACTGGGTTTGCTGTCCGAAAATTTTTGTTTTAAAAAATATATTTAATTGTAAATTAATAAATTGTAAAATAGACATATGAAACTTTTTATATTGAAATGAAAGTTTTATGTGCTAATTTTGCAATAAAAAATGGCACGAAGAAAAATCTCATCTTTTTCAAAACGTGGCATCGCACTGACGGTGCTCTCAAAGTTGTTGTATGCCGTTGCGGGCAGAACAATGAATATTGAAGAAATCAAGACCCTTCACCTGAATTTATTGACGGAAAGCTTGATTGCGCATGAACCGGCTCTGGATACTGATAGCAATGATCCGGTTCCTATTGAAAATATCCCCTGGAGTCAGCTCCTTGATTCTATCGTCGACGGGAATGCGTTGATGGTCGAATATAAGGAATCCGGAAAGTTCACTGTGCATGAGCTGCGCTATATATGCGCCATGATGTGCGGAGTTACAGGTGAGGAGTATAAACTTATAAGCGGTTTTAAAAGTCAATATAATCTCAGTTGGTCGATACGTCACAAATTAGGGATGCCGCGAAGGACAACAAATCTGAGAAATTTCCTTCAAAACCTGCCCGATGAGGTCGATTATGAAAGATGGAAGGGTAATGTCCCAAAATAAAAAATGATAAATTTTTAAAGCATTGAAAATTATTGTATTATAATTTTCAATGCTTTAAAAATATGAAAGTTTTGTTTTGGAGTATGAAAGTAGGTTATGGAGATAATCCTGAAATTCCCGCACATAAAAAATGTTAAATTATATTTGGAATAATTTTGAAAAGAGCATATTTAAAATTTTAAGATAAATTTTTTGCGGGGATAGGGGATTTTTTTGGTTTCTTGCTCTTTATGATTGGACATGCGTCTAAAGAAACGATTAATGTTGTATTTTAAATTATAAATATGGTATGAAAACAAGAATTTTTACATTGGTTATTTTTTCTCTGCTTTTGTCTATCGGAGTCGGGAGCTGCTCAAAAAACGAGTTCAATCCTGAAGATTATGCCACTTCATGGCTTACGGGAGAATATGGCAAAAATAAGTTGTGGAAACTCAATGTAACGGTGAATGGACAACCTACTGAAGATTACGATTATGTGAGATTTGAGTCCGGATTACTTGTAACCGGTAAATTCAGATTTGTGAATGTTATTCCCGGAGAGAAGAGAAAGGAATTTAAAGATATACCGCTGACCGGCACCGAAGAAGGAGTGTTGTTTACGATTGAATATGAAAAGAACCATAAGCCTGTGACAATCAAAGGTACTGTGACTTTAGGAGAAATGACAGTGGATATAACGATGTGAGTTAAGAGCAATTAGTAATTAGTAATTGCTGATTCCAAACTGCTAATTGCAAATAATAAACTGCAAACTGCTAATTACTAATTACTAATTACTAATTACTAATTGCAAACAGCTAATTACTAATTGTAAACTGCTAATTGATTAAAAGTGAATAAATTTCCACATATCAGGAGAGTGTCAGCGTTTGCCTTCATTCTCTTGATTTCACTCCCACTATATCCCCAAACCTTGCCGGATAATAAGGAACAAACTGACTCTTTGCAGCATTCCAAGATGCTGAACGAGTTGATTGTCAATGGGACCGGAAGTAAGGGTAGAGACAAGATAGGGCATATGTCCATATCAGGGGCGGAAATCAACAGCCGTCCCGCATTATTGGGCGAACATGACGTCATAAAAGCGTTGCAGACTACTTCCGGTGTTGTGTCAGGTACGGAAGGTTTCGCCGGACTGTACGTGCGCGGCGGCGAGACGGACCAGAACCTTTATCTGCTCGATGGGCTTCCGCTGCTGAACGTCTACCATTTCGGTGGATTGTTCTCCACATTCAGCACCCATTCCATCGACAAGGTGGATTTCTACAAAGGTGCCTTCCCCTCTCTGTTTGCTGAGAGGGTGTCGAGCATCGTGGATGTCGCCTTAAAAAGACCTGACTATAACAAAACCGCCGGTACTTTCTCGGTAGGGTTGATAAGCGGACAACTGTATTTTTCCACACCGTTAAAAAAGGGTAATTCGGCACTATCTGTAGCATTGCGCCGCACTTGGTTCGATGTGTTCTCTGTCCCTGCACTTGCAATTATTAATTCAACAAAAAAATCTGACGGTCGTAAAAATATTTTTCACTATAACTTCACCGACATGATTGTCAAACTCAGCGCCACTGACAATAGAAGAAACGACCTGTCATTCCTGATGTTTTATGGCAAGGACAATTTTAAACTGGGTGAGGAACGTTTTGACCCGAATGAAAGCAAGCATGTATATCAGAGGGATTTGAACAAGATGTCGTGGGGAAACTGGGGAATGACCTTGAACTACAGATTGTCAACCTCTATAGGAGACCTTAATATTCAGCCCTACGTCTCAAAAGCATTCTCCTCAGACGTGGAGGAGAATATGGACGACACAGGAAGCTACGGGAGCCTCAACGCCCTCACGGAGGTCAAGCCGTCGGTGTTTCAGGCTGGGATGAGGGAGACATTCAGTTTCCCGATCTTAAAGGGTCTGAACGGCGACGCGGGACTGCAACAGACGTGGTATGATTATGCGGTGGGGAATCCTGCCGTAAGTTATAGCGGTATAACCGCCGTCCCGGTCCCTTCACCCTTCCGGAATCATTTCAAGAACGGTCTGCTGTCGGGTTTCGCCGAACTTCACTGGAATATCGCCGACATCTTCCAAGGATCCGTGGGAGTGAGGGGAAACAGATACCTGAGCAATGAGATGAAACATTGGAATCTGGAACCGAGGTTCAGCATGAAGCTCAACCTTCCCTACAATTCGAATATCAGTCTTGGATATTCCCGGGTCACGCAGTATGCACAGCAGGTGTCGTCAAACTACATATATCTCCCCTCGGATGCCTGGCTACCGACCGCAAGCTATGTGAAACCATTGGTCTGCGACATCTATTCATTAGGATATTTCAAGAGTTTCAACAAAGATTACATTTTCAAAGCCGAGGTGTGGTGGAAAAATATGGAGAACCTCGCGGAATATAAGCCCAACACCTCTGTCACGACCACCACTCTCCCTTGGTATGAAAAGATGACTTTCGGAAAAGGGTGGGCATATGGGGCAGACCTTGAGATGGACGGCAGCTATAAGTCTTTAAACTGGAACATTGCCTACGGACTTATGTGGAACTGGAGAAAGTTTCCCGGAATAAACTCGGGGAAAAAGTATCCTGCAAAATTCGACAACCGGCATAAGCTCGACATCAGTGTGGGATGGAAGATCAACGACCGGATGGAACTGAACGGGCAATGGGAATATATGACAGGTAACAGGACTACTCTTGCCCTATACAACATAGCGCCTCCTGACGTGGCATTCCCGGACTCCCCGTTTGTAAACCCGATGGATCCGGGCACCGGACGTCAGGACGGAATCGATTATTATGAAACCAGAAACAATGTGCGTATCCCCGCTTTTCATAGACTCAATCTTAATCTGAGCGTGAAGGGTCGGATCAACAGGCGGATCTCTTATCAATGGGATTTCGGTCTTTACAACGCCTATTGCCGGATGAATCCCTTTACTGTGGTCAAGAATTATGTCAACGACAAATGGAGCGACAACGGAGATTACAGGCAGTTCAAGACTTTGAGCCTGCTGCCGATACTTCCATCCGTTTCCTACACAATAAATTTTTAAAACCGGTTATGTTTAAATTCAGATATCTCTTTCATATGGCGGCTGTGGTTTTGCCGTTGATGCTGTTGGGGTGTGAACAAGATCTTGATCTTGATAGATATAAGAATCCTGAGATGGAAAAAATGTATGTTGTCAATTCCATCCTCAATCCGGATTCTGTAATCGGAGTGTCGGTCACTCATCCTTTTTTCTTTTCCACACCTCATATCGCGTTTAATCCTGTGGAGGGTCTTGACGTGCAGGTTGCCGGGGAGTACGGCGAATGGGAAAAGTTGGTGTATGACGCCGGGTCGAAGCTCTATCTATCCGGCCGCAAACCTGCCGCCGGGGAAGTGTTGAAACTCAAAGTCAACGGAGATACGGAAACGGTCTTATCTTATGATACGGTTCCCCATAAAGTGGAGATAGAGAATGTGGAAGCTACATGCGAAGGACCGATCCACATTTATTGGGACACGGATTACCGATTCACATACAGGATAACATTCCGCGACACTCCCGGTGAAGAGAATTTCTATTTCCTCGCTATAGAGGATGATGCGCTGAGTTATGAATTTTCTCAGATGGGGCAGGTGGATTACACCACGGATTATGTGTTTCAGGTGTTGGCAAATATGATAAATCAGGATATCCAGGGATGGCAGCCCGACGGAGTGTTCGGATATCCCTTTTCAGACAAGGGTATAGAGGGGGAGCTTTATACCATAACCGTAAGTGAAGTTCTGCAGACCCCTTTGGTGAGCATGATAGAGAAACTACCGAGAAGGGTGAATCTTTACTCCATATCCCGACCTTATTTCGAATATATGGTCAGCGTGCTGGCGATGGACTACGACGAGAGTGCATTAAAGGGGAATCTGCTCTCATTGGGACTTATGGAGCCTACCAAAATATATTCCAACATAGAGGGTGGTGCCGGGCTTATGGGCAGCTATAATCTATCCACAAAGAGAGTGGAGCTGCTTCAGCTCACCGGTGGCTGGCATAAAAAATAAGATCCCTGACATTTTGGCACAGGAATCCGTGCCGGTCAGTCTTCCCGTATCTCTGTGGGGAGGTTGATGCCACGCACCTGAATACATCTCGACCATCCCATAAAAAGCACCCCAAAAGTTAGACAAAACTTTTGGGGTGCTTTTTATGGGATGGTCTCTTATAAAGGATTTCTGGCAGGCCAGACGGTCAATCCGTAAGCATTGTTGGATGCTATCTCACATCCGCAACGTTCCTTGCCATCTTCGGTGCCCCTGTGGTCAAAAAACAGGATATACCCTTGAGGAGCTTCATTATTTGATGCAAGCGAGGAAGAGGTTATGTATGAGACCATAGAAAATGCCGGAATGGAAATTTTATCATAGTCTTCTGGTCTTGGTTGTTCTCCTGTTTTAAAATTCATGTTTCTCATCCCGGTCGAATAAAATGTGAGAGAAACAGTGCCGCCACCTTCTACCGGAGCTTCTATTTCCCAACGGCTCTCGTCTTTCCATACCGGTTGTCTTCCATCATATGCAGAATTGAAAGTAGGTCCTAGTGACGTCTGTACAATTCCGTTGAATGCGATGACGGAAGGTATGTGATAACCCGGAGGACATGGATCATAAATAGTTTTTCGTACATTATCGCCATTTAGGTCTTCTTCCGGAGGATCTTTTGGATTGTATGATTTTTTTGAGTTGAAATTCCATATATTATACATGCTTCCTTCACTGTCCAGATAGTCCGCTGCGCCGATGTTATGCCAGTGTTGACGATAGTTTATTCCTGAAGGTGGTTCATCACCCATTATGAAATGATACGGGATCTGTATGGATCTGCCGACAGATACTCCTGTTGTTTCTTTACTCCTTCCGAAAGCATATTCAGCGGGATTATCAAAGAGATCTTTATTCAGCATCGTGACTTCATCTCGTCTGTTAGACGGATGAGGACTGTAATAGGGGTAGTTCTGTATTCCATACCTTCCTCCGGGCATGGCATCCTTGCGTCCCCATTGGTAGTATGTGTTGTCTCCAGCCATTGATGCCGCCATGTATTGCTGATGGATCTCCGAAAGGTCGTTGCCGTCGACAGTCTTGTTGCATTCAATTTCCTTGCCGGAAGAATCTTTCATGCTGAATACAACCTTTAAATGAATCTTCCGGGCAGGATCTCCTTTGCATACATCACAACGTCCTAAAACTGACGGAGCCATTTGGAAAACCTTATCGTGCTTGTTGACGATATTTATTGTCTGTGACCAGTCCTGATCTGTCACCCAGATATGCCAGCTCCAGACTATTATGTCTTTATCGTTTCTTAAGGCAATGACAGCGTTTCCCTGGGATATGGTGTTTCTGCCTACGTGGAAGGAGATGCAGTCTTCCGTGGCATCATATTTTACTCCGTCTATAAGTCCTGGGGAATCCTGCCACAATAAGAATGCGTCTTTCAGACTCTCTCCATTGGCAGCTATCTGATTTTTAATTCTGGATTGGGTGATTTTCTTGTCATTGTGATCCACAAACCATTTCATTCCGGATTTTTTCGTATCAGGTGTCGTATTTAATAAATTCTCGTTATTTAGCGTATTGCCATATACGGTCGGGAATTTATAATATCCGGGTCTGTTGATCATATAGCAGTTGGCAGACTCGTTCGGGGCGAGATCTTCCGGTGAGTTTTCAGAACCTTGTTCCGAACTTCGGTCAAACAGTCTGTGCCGTTCCATAAAAGAGGACTGTGCCGGAAAATAAAGTGTTCCGGAAGCCGTGGCGGCAGGATTTTCATCAGTTCCCGAGGCATCGGCACGTGTGGAGGTTAGGTCAGGGGTCCATATATCCCGGGTCTCTCCGCCTATCCCTTCGGAGGTTTTAGCCCATGTTGTCCCGTCGGTGGAATATTCAAGGTGGAACGGCACTTTCTTGTCGATGCTTTCAGTTCCTTCCTGAGATACACGGATATAAGCCGCCAGCTCGATATCATTTACGATTCCCGTAATAGAAACGCTGTCGGAAAGGGCATAATCGTCAGTCCCTTTTTTCACGATCTTTACCATGGGGGTCAAAACGATGCCGGTGGTGGAAAGTGAATAGGTGTAAAGTTTTCCGGATTTCCATTCTCCTGAAAGAGAGGCTGACAGTTTGCGGTCAGTACCTGTAAGTTTGTCTGTAAATTCTATTGAAATCTTGGCGTTTTCTCCAAGTTTCTGAGGGATAAGAAACAATGTCAGGTTGTCGTTCACGCCTGCAATATCGTTACCTTCTTCGGTATAATAATCATAATTGTCCTCATCCTTTGGCGAGAATGTGTTTTCCTGAGGCTCGAGGGTATACGAACAGTTGGCTTCACCGGCTACTGTCCATACTCCTGATCCTGTCGTGGATGAACCTTTCCCATATATTCCGGAGATAGTCACGCTCTTGAGGGTGCCGCCGAGCATAGCGTTTCCGGTTTTGATTTGAATAGCCGATAATGCGTGAGTGAAATTCAAATCGATTGTCTCTTTGCCCGAACCTTTGACATCAGTCACGGCTGTCATGAGGTCTATCTGTTCGCTGACTTTTTCTTTTACTGAAAAAGTAATGGATGGCGCTCCCTTTCCCGTTGCCGGGGAAATCGTGATCCCGTTTTCGGCGGTCGCATACGGAGCGTAGGCGAAAAAGCGCAATCTTCCGGATCCGGGCCATTCAAGTTTGTCTGCCGCTTCCCACAACGAACCTTTTTCGGATACTTCCGAGTTATGGACGAAATTTACAGGCATCTCGCTGAGGTCAGAGTCTTCATTGCCTGTATGGCAGATTCCTGATAATCCGAACGATTTATATGTATCTTTGAATTTTTCAGCAGTCTCGATTTTTGTTCCCCGGGTAAGAGGAGAAGTCACTGTTGAATCGTTGATGATGTTTGTCTCCGCAACGAGATATAAAGGTTGGTCTGTGGTGTCTCCTTCAAGTCTTGTTATCTCTATTTCAGTTTCTGCCGAACGCGTGATATAGTCCCCTTTGTGCCAGGAAGAAGCCACGTTTACTCCAAATACGGGATGATCGGAGATTCCGCCCGACATATCGTATAGCGAGTACTCGTTGCAACCAGCAGTCAT
>JAIDJJ010000417.1 GCA_029052265.1 Muribaculaceae bacterium | reverse complement strand
ATTTTTCAACGATTATCGCCGTCCGTCGCCGGGTGATCTTCATTCCGGCTTCATATACACGACTTCGAAGATACCCGTCCACTTATAGCTGAGTCCCTTTTCTTATGTAACGTTCTACCAATAACGCATTCTGTCCCCCAAACACCAGATAATGCCACTCCGTGACTTCAGTACGGGCAGATCCACGCACTTCATTTGTTGCGAGAGAAAGATATGCCACCGGTCGGTCCTTTTCAGGATAACGCATTTCAGGGTCATTGCCAACATGACCAAGCAATATTACTTTGTTTACGGACATAGTTAAAAGTCATGACCAAAATTAATGAATATCAAGCAAACCACGAAGTCTTGGCAGACGACGTATCGGTGCGGTCACAGAATCGCGACGGTTTCAGATTCAATCCCACTTTTTCGTGTAAAGCAAAGAGCAGATTAAGGACATGCACTCCATCTCCCGCCCCTCCTCTAAGGTAGCAATCTCCGATTGATTCCACCTCAATCAATCCTGCACCCGGTTTGCAAAATGAAATTATGCATTTCTGCGTACCTTCCACTTCTTCACTCCCAACTTTAGAAAGAGATGTGAAAGCAAAATTGTGGTCATCATAGACTGAATCATAGATTTTATCAATTTCTGCTATTGCAAGCGGACATGCCATAGAAGCTTTTACATACAGGGTTCTTCCAGTTTCCTCCGGAACTATCTTTATTGATATTTCCCCCTCAAAGCTGCATTGCACATGCTTTAATTGTCGGGATATTTCCACAACAGTCGCCTGTACATCCATACGTTTTGCCATATGCTCCGGAAGATGTACTTCCAAATTAATCTCAGATGACAATAGCAGATGCGACGCCAACGGATGCAATGCGATCAAGGCAACAGACGCAACAGGAGAAGGGATGATTGCCATTCGTGCTCCTCTTACCAACGGTTTGCGATTGATCTCAGACAATCCATATTCCATTTCCATCGCCGTCCACCTGTCAAATCTGGCAGGAGACATGTCGATTACCCGGATATTTTCAGATTCTGCAGCCTTTTCAATTACATCTCTACCTACCGCAGACTCGTCAAGTATAAACACTGCATCAATTTTAGACAAATCGAGTCTGTCTGTGAAATTCATAGATCGCTCTCCGATAAATCCGTGATGGCAGGAAGATACCTGACGTCCGGCGAGCAACGGTGCGTAAAGAGTTTCGACCTCGACTTCAGGATGATTTATCAGCAACCTTAACAATTCGCCGGCTTCCGGCGTGTCTGCGCCAATGATACCAACTTTAATCATGAATTATACTAAAATATAATATCAGACACATCTAATCCTAAAATGTCAGCAAACAACTCAGCAGCGTTTTGACGTGACACATCTTCCCTCAACACAACAAGAATTGTATCACTACCCGGAATAGTTCCTAATATTTCATCCTTGCGTCTCATGTCAATATCGTAAGCAAGACCTGCCGCATATCCTATACGAGTCTTGATTACAACAAGATGTCCTGAAAAATGTAATGAAAGGAAACCGCTCTGATAATTCGCTCTTGGAGGCGCCTGCCCAAAAGAAAGAATCTTGTCTTTCAAAGAATCACTGTCAGGCAAAACGTACATATAAGTACCTCTGTCTGTGGGCACCTTGGTAGTCCTCAGCATCTTGAGATCACGAGACAAAGTTGCCTGTGTCACCTTATGCCCTTTCTTTGAAAGGAGATCTGCAAGTTCTTCCTGACTTCCCACACACTGGTTTCGGATCAACTCGATAATAAGATCAATTCTTTTTCTTCTATTTTTCATCGTTTCCCTTTTGAGAGTTTCTATTATCTATTTCATATTTTATTCTTGCTGCCTCTTCATAGTCTTCTTTCTCCGCTGCGAACAGCATTGCCTGTGACAATTGAGACAACGTAAGCTTCGAAAGATCTGATATACCCTCAATATCATCCCGACTGGAAGAAGCCGCGGTTTTAGAACCTTGCACCTGGTTATCTCCCGAAGCCTCTACATCAAAGCCTGCTTCCTGAAGCACGGATTCTGAAGTATAGATAGGAGCACCGACTCTTATAGCAAGAGCAACAGCATCCGATGAACGAGAGTCTATGACTCTCGTGATATTTCCATCAGAAAAGTTTAATTCAGCTGCAAAAACACCATTAGGCAATTTATATATGTCTACGTCCACCAACGATATCCCAAATGCGGCAAGAGACGCCACCATAGTGTCATGAGTCAATGGTCGGGGCGTCGCCACTTCCTGCAATTTACACTCAATTGCCTGGGCTTCCGGAAAGCCGATTATTATAGGAATTCGTCTCGTGGTTCCAACTTGCTGAAGGATTAGGGCATAGACCCCCGATTCTATCTGATTGTAGGTAATCCCGACAA
>JAIDJJ010000416.1 GCA_029052265.1 Muribaculaceae bacterium | reverse complement strand
ACTATCCCCACCTATGAGTATTCTCATGACTAAGCACACCCACCATCACTACAAGCGACTCAATTTTGGCAGCCTCCCGTTTCATGACAGTGTCGGCGGCAAGCGCTACACGCGCTGCGATTTCATTGATCCGTTCAGACGACCGCAGACAGTTCCTGGGGGCGAGACTCCGCAGCATCTGCATCATCATTTCCAACTTGCCGCCCGCCTGCGATATTTTTGACGACACGAGAACAGGGATGCGGGTGATTTCCCTCTCAAGCAATGCCCTGGCTGAAGAAATCCTTGCCTCTGCCAATGTGGGTATCAATGCCTCACAATTTGCCAGTCTTCTCATTTCTCCGGAGATCCGGTCGCCGGCATATCTTGTGACATAATCCACAAGCATACCCGCAGAGTCATACGCCCGCCTGAGCGAATCCACAAAGAAAGCCGCCACTGCTGTCGGGGTTTTCAATCTGGTATGTGCGATCTCATCGAGGACTGTCCTGTCTCTTTCATGACCGATACCGACCACGACAGGCAATGGGAACGTAGCTACAGACCTTGCAAGTTCATAATCATCAAATCCGTTCAGGTCGGTGGTGGCACCACCTCCCCTTACAATCGCCACACAATCCCAAAAATCTTTTGTGCGTTCCACATAAGCGAGCGCCTCGCGCACGGAAAGGGATGTGCGGTCACCCTGCATGACAGCAGGTATCAGGACCGGATAAAACACGAATCCCTCCTGATTGGAGGTCAAATGGTTCATGAAATCTCCAAATCCTGCCGCACCTGCCGCAGATATTACGGCAATACGCTGCGGAGCCGCCGGCATTGTTCTCGATTTGTTGATTCCTGCCACACCTTCCTGATGAAGTTTCATCAGGATCTCTCTCCTGATCCGCTCCATGTCCCCAAGTGTATATGAGGGATCGATATCGTTGACTGTAAACGACAGTCCGTACACGGGATGATGTGCCGCGCTCCCATTGAGCATAACTTTCAGCCCTGTCATTATGTCTCTGCCTGTAGATGCATAGAACTTTTGACGCACATACTGAAACCGCGACTGCCATATTGTGGCACGCAGCTTAGCCACAGTCTGACCATTCTGACTTTTTTCAATTAGCTCCATATAGCAATGGCCGCCGTTTACCCTGACATCACTCAGTTCCGCGACAATCCACGCACTCTGAAGCACAGGACTCCTACGCACGGCATCCCCTATGGCAGAAGTATACTGAAGCAGAGACATGGGGGCGCGCCCCAAATCAAATAATCCGGATTCTGCCATGGCTGTCATTCCTCTTCCCGGACTGTGCCGAGCTCTTTCAAGGCTCCTGTTGCCGGATCAAAAACAGCATATGACGGCTCTTTCTTATCGGTAAACACGGAGGGATTCAAACCGAATACCACACCGAACTGAGCCAGTTCAACTTCTTCAGCCCAAAGGGTATTGCCTTGAAAACTTATCTCTATTTCCGCCGCTCCGGGCACACAATATGCCACGGCATCTTTGGGAAGCTTTTTTTCTTCCCCTTTTGAATCGACCGGAAGAGTGCCTTCATTTGTGATATTGACAGAAACATACACCGGTGAACCGGAATAATCATCAGCGCCTACGAAACCGGCGAAGTTGCTGAGACGAAAAAGAGTTTTTTTCCCGTTTTCCGCAGGCACGAATGTATAATTCTTGACTACTGTTTCTCTGGTTATGTTGCCTAAAAAAGCTGCCGTGAGTGTCGCTTCCTGATGGGCAAGTGAATTAAGCATCAACTCAAGCTGTTTACCATCTGTCGGCATTGTCTCGGCAGTGCCTCTGGTGAGCGAAATCTTTGCATCGCGGATGTCCATAAGATTCTCGGCAAGCATCTGTGCCTGTTTTGCCGACGACTGCGAAGCTATAAAATCTTCATCCATGTATTGAAGATACTCATTGTCTCCAATCTGCTCCCCATCCTGGCGCTCCGGCTCCGGAGCAGGCTCGGCAACAGGCTCCGGCGACTTGTTTATCGAAAGCAGCATGCCGTCTGCATCCACACCTATATAGGCTGGAGCTGA
>JAIDJJ010000415.1 GCA_029052265.1 Muribaculaceae bacterium | reverse complement strand
TGTGATGAAATTCCGGTTCCTTCAATCTGGTTGATGGACGGGTACGGCACCCCAATCTACACCAACATCACCTATCCGTTCCGCAACAATCCCCCATTCATTCAGGGACAGCGCGGATATACGGTGGAGAAAGAACCAAACGCCGTGGGATCATACCGCCGCGACTTCACTCTCCCTGCCGGATGGAGCGACAAAGAGGTGTTTATCACTTTTGAAGGTTGCTACAGTGCAATGTATCTATGGGTAAACGGAAAGAAAGTCGGATATAGCCAGGGCTCCACAAACGATGCCCGTTTCAACATCACAAAATATGTGAAACCGGGGACTAACACCGTTGCCGTGGAAGTTTACCGCTGGAGCGACGGAAGCTATCTTGAAGACCAGGACATGTTCAGATTGAGCGGCATTCACCGCGACGTCTATCTGACAGCTTCCCCAAAGACCCACCTCCGCGACCTTCACCTTACTTCCGAACTCAGCCCCAGGTATGACCGTGCCATCTTAAATGTCGCTGCCGCCGTGCGCAATGACGGTAATGTTTCCGGTACCGTAAAATTGCGTGCGTCGGTAGTCGACAGCAACGGAAAGATTCTCCGCACTTTCGAATCCGCACCCGCCACTTTAGGGAAGAAAAGCGAATGTAAACTGACTTCAAAATGCTCACTCCGCGACCCGCTTCTATGGAGCGCCGAATTTCCTAACCTCTATACTGTAGACATCGAGCTCCTTGACGGCAACGGCAAAGTGTTGGAGGCAACATCCCAAAAATATGGTTTCAGAAATATTGAAATCAAGAACAATAAGGTGTATATCAACGGGATGCTGACAATGTTCAAGGGCGCAAACCATCACGACACACACCCTCGTCTTGGCAAAGCCGTACCCGTTGAGACAATGATTCAGGATATTCTCTTGTTCAAGCGTTATAACCTCAACACTATCCGTACAAGCCATTATCCGAAAGATCCGAAAATGTATGCTCTTTTCGACTATTATGGTCTGTATGTGATGGATGAGGCTGACCAGGAATGCCACGGCAACAGTTCACTGACCGACAATCCTTCATGGAAAGAGGCTTTTGTGGACCGTGCCGTGAGAATGGTGGAGCGCGACAAGAACCATCCTTCGGTAATATTCTGGAGCCTCGGCAACGAAAGCGGAGGAGGATGCAATGCCGTGGCTGAATATGAAGCGGTAAAAGCTATCGATCCATCCCGCCCGATACACTACGAAGGAATGAATTCAATCGCCGATATGGATTCCCGCATGTATCCTTCTATCGAGAGCATGGCGGAAACTGACAAAAATGGTAATGCCAAGCCATTCTTCCTTTGCGAGTATAATCATGCGATGGGTAATTCAATAGGAAACCTTGACCAGTATTGGGATTACATCATCAACAAGTCTGACCGTATGATCGGCGGTTGCATCTGGGACTGGGTCGACCAGGCTCTCAATAAACCGGACGAACCTGACACCAACTATTATTTCGGAGGAAGCTTCGGCGACGCTCCAAACGACAATGACTTCTGTTGCAACGGAATTATCACCGCTGACAGGGCAATAACACCAAAATTGCTTGAGGTCAAGAATGTATACCAATACATACGGTTCCGTCTCAACGACCCAAACAGCGTGTCTTTGCAGAATGACTACACCGTCCACAACCTTACGGATTTCAATCTCAGATATGAAATCCAAAAGAATGGCGAGACTATAAGGACAGAGTTTTTCGGACTCCCCGATTGCAAACCGACTGAAAACCGCACCATCCTTATTCCTATGGAGAAATATCTGACTGACCCGACAGCCGAATATTTCATAAACCTTGAGGTCTCAACCAAAAATGCAACTTCCTGGGCAGATGCCGGACATGTCGTGGCTTCCGCGCAAATTCCTCTGAAGGGTTCTTTCACACCAGACTCCGTAACCGCCGACGGCAAAATTTCATCTAAAGATGAAAACGTGGCTGTAAGTTTCAGCGGCGACGGCTGGAATATCTCCTTCGACAAAGGGAACGGCAAGATCCAAAGCTTGAACTACGGCGGCTACGAAATGATTCACGACGGCAACGGTCTACAATTCTACAGTTACCGCACAATCAACAATGAACCGCGTGATTTTAAGGAACATTCTTACGATCTTAAAGACCTTTCGTGGCAAGTAAACGACAGCGGCGATAAAGCCACTGTTTCTGCAGACCTTGTCGCAACCGTAGGCGATACATCTGTTCCACATAAAGTTGTCTACACGATTTATCCGGACGGCACAATAGATGTGAATGCAACTTTCTCAACTCCTGAAAAGTTTGAAATGCCTCGTCTCGGACTGAGAGGCATGTTCAATAAATCATTGGAACGTCTCGAATGGTTCGGAAGAGGTCCTATCGAGAATTATCCCGACCGTAAGGCTGCCGCTTTCGTAGGCAAGTATTCATCGACTGTTGAAAACATGCGAGAGAATTATGTAAGAAGCCAGAGCATGGGAACAAGGACAGACACCCGATGGATGATCCTTTCCGACAGTAATGGGAAAGGGTTCAAGATCTCCGCACTCGGCGATCACTTCGATTTCACCGCCCTCCATTTCACGGATGAAGAAATCTGGAATGCTAAATACGGACACGATCTTGACAAAGTGCGCCGTCCGGAAACTGTTCTCAACATCGACTGTGCCACAAGAGGGTTGGGAAGCGCAAGCTGCGGACCCGGTCCACGCCCCGAATTCAAACTCGTGCCCGACACCATCTACAACTACTCTTTCCGTATATCGGCACTCTAACCATAAGTAACAAAAACAATAAAGGAACAATCTCAGCAGATTGTTCCTTTATTGTTTTTGTCGGTGAATTTTAATCTTTCGGTTTTCTTACCTTCATCTCGATGATGAAGGCGCTTATCAGCCCAAGACCACCTCCTATCAGAACCAGGGCGCCATACATCATTTCCCTTAGTCCCCACTCCTTCTGTGCCATCGGGCAATTGACATAGATAAAGAAACCTATCAGCATCCCTGCTCCGAGACCGACTGCAAGACATCCCCACTTAAGGGCGGAAAACCGGTTGTCAGACGGAGGATTCAGAATTCCCCCAAGTTTGTTAATGTCAATGTTGCATGTTGTTTCAGTATTGATTTTTTCGATCAATGCCATTCGCTCTTTGCGACGTACAAAAAGATCAAAAACTTTGTAAACTGTCAGGAAAATAATTCCTGTCACCAAAATCGGTGTTAACTCGTGCATATCTTTAAATTTTAATTTTGATTTTTCTGTTTCTTTAGACGATATGGCTACAGGATTGGTTACATATTTCTCAAAAAAAATTTTTTTTGTATTTTTGTAACCTGAAGGAGTGAAGGTTCGTCTAATCTAACGTGGAAAATAATGACAGACACATAATACGCCGGGTTATTGACGGAAGCACCGAATCCTACAAGATTCTGATGGACCGATATTCACAACAGGTTTTCTCACTTGTCGTGAAGATTGTAAGCCGTGAGGATGATGCCGAAGAGATAACCCAGGATGTGTTTGTCAATGCCTATAGAAATCTTGAGAAATTTGATTTCCGAAGCACATTTTCCACTTGGCTCTACAGGATTGCCTACAACGAGGCTGTCAGCCACACAAGGCGCAAGAAGGTGGAAACCACCCCTATCGACGAGGCGACATTAAACAATCTCCCGGATGCCAGAGTTGACAGCTTTCTTGAATCAGACAATCCCCGTCTTGCCGCTCTTTCGGAAGCAATCGAGGCGCTCTCCGTGGATGAACGCGCTCTGATCTCGTTTCATTACTTTGAGGGAATCCCCTTGAAAGAGGTGGCAGACATGATGCGCATAGGAGAATCGGCAGCAAAAGTAAGACTGATGCGCACCCGAAAAAAATTATATGTGTTGATCAACAAACTATCCGGTAAATATGAATAAACAATCTCCTTTATATAAAGCCCTTGAAGAGAGGGGAAGAAGCCAGAGGCTTCCCCTGGACTTCTCATTTGAAGTCATGAGCGAGATCCGTGCTGTGGAGAGACGCAGGAAACGCAGGGATATGTGGTGGGGAATAGCCGGATATGCTGTCGCCGCCTTTGTGGCGATATTCACATTAGTCTACTTTTTCGGCGACATGTTTAACGAAACCTTACACACCTCCGCCGCCACATTTGCCGCAAGCAAGGTATCCACGGTTCAAACGACAACTGAAATGATAAAAAGCTTTGAAACCTCATGGTCTTCAAGCGCCGATATGCTCACAAGTCTGCTTCCTGTTTCAGCCATCCTTCTCGTCTTAGACCATTACCTCAGAAAAAAGATTGCAGTCCGCTACAAGCGGCAATAACCATATGAGATTTCTTCCCGGAGGGTGCCACTCTCAAGGCAATGCATGATCTTTCCATACATTACAGAATGGAGCTGTGTCGTAATTCAGTTTTGACACAGCTCCATTTTGTAATGAGATTAATTTGCAAGGCCGGTATGGATGATGTCTACAAGGACCGGCTTTAGACCTCCGACAAAGCATTCTACAGCAATCACCATGAGGATAAGACCCATAAGACGCATCATCACATTGTTGCCTGTCTCTCCAAGTATGGGCACAAGCCGCGTGGAGGCACGCAAAATCACATAGGTCAGAAGATAAATAATAGCAATACTGAGAAGCAATGTCACTTTCATTTGCCAAGTGGTGGCGTTTTCCATAAGCATTACACCATTGGCTATAGCACCGGGACCACAGAGCATCGGGATTGCCAAGGGTGTGATCGATATGTCGTCGGCATATACCTTAACTTCCTCTTCACTCAGTTTTACATTGGAATATTTAGCCTGCAACATGTCAAAACCGATTTTCAAAATTATAAAACCTGCTGCGATACGGAATCCGTTTGCCGAAATCCCGAATAAAGAGAACAGAATCTGTCCTCCTACAGTAAAACCAATGAGAATAAACAATGATACTATACATGCCCGCCGCACGATACGGCTTCTCTGAACATTATCCATTCCCTTTGTCATCGACAGGAAAACAGGCATCGTGCCAAGAGGATTTGCCAGTGCGAAGAAAGATGTCAGGCACATGAATGCGAATGGTAGTAGGTTTTCCATAAGGTTAGTTTTTTGTTTCGGCTCCTTGTCGTTCCGATTTTGTGTTAGATTTTTTGCAAATTTACATAATTATTTTTGCATAATGGCAATTTACCATAGAAAAACTACATTTCACCATAAAAAACAGGAGATGGATCTGAGATCCACCTCCCGGGGCATTTTCCGGCTTACAAACGAAAGCCAAGCCCATATATAATCTGTGTTTATTCTTTATATAAGATTCTCTTACGGGATCATCACCTCTACTGGCTCCGAGTAGTTCCAGCGACGGGTACCGCTTCCGACCGGAGTGTCGAAATTGATACGTGCCGCAGCGCGCACCCATACTTTTCTTCCTGAAGGTATCTCTCCGTTTGATGTGATAGTGATCGGCTGTCCGAAGAGGTCGTTGAAGCTGTTGCCGGTGTAGCTTATGCTGCTTGACCAACGGTCGTCGCGGGCACGGTAGCCTACTGCATTGGAATAGCTCACAAAGAACTGGATGTCGGTCATGTTGAGATAGCTGTCGTTCCAGTTGCCCATCGGTTCGATCTTGTTGCGGAACTCACTCTCTGATACGCCTCTCTCCACAACAACCTTAGCCTTTATGACACCGTTGCTCACTGTAGGATCGCCTACGATCTTCACATTGAGGAAAGGCTGAACCTCGAATTTCACCTTGGTAGTGCCCTTGATGTCTGTATTGATAGTCTCGTCGGCAAGAAGCACACCGTCTGTCGTTTCACGCACGAGAGGGATGAACGGACCATCGACACGCACATTGTAATGACCTTTAAAGATCTTTGTGTTCTGGAAAGAGCCGTCTGGCATACAGAAGAAGTCGGGATTGTGTTCCACATTGTCGCCCCAGCTGAGCTCGGTGAGACGCACGCGGATACCTTCGCTACCCTGGTCTGTGAGGACACGGTCGCCTGTGGCGACATCCACTACCTCACCCCAGATAGTCTCTTCCGGTTCATCATAGTTGTCGATCTCAAACATGCTACAAGAGGAGAACATCAGAAGGGCGGCAAACATGCCGAATATCTTAAACTGTTTCATGTTGTCTTTTTGTTTGGTTTAAGGTTTAGAGTTGTTTGGTTTAAAGTTTAGGGTTGAGGGTTTAATCAATTAGTAATTAGTAATTAGCAATTAGTAATTGATAATTAGTAATTACTAATTGATAATTGAGTTAAGGGTTGGGGTTGAGGGTATTGAAAACTCTCAACCCCAAGTGATATCCCTAAACTATAAACTAAACATTAAACCCTGATTGATTAACGGTTAGGCTGCTGATCTATTACAGGACTCTTAACAACCTCCCCGCCCGGGATTCCGAAATAATAATCGATAGGATTATATTCAAACTCCTTATGGGCGAGACATTCAAACTTCACGTCGAAGAACCATTTCTTATCTGTTGCCGAATAGAACGGATAGATGCCACGGAAACGGTAGTGTGAGTTGGAGCTGAACTTATCCTTGTCGCGGACTTCACCCCAGAAACCGTCGCGGTTGTCATAGTCGTTCACACGCCAACGGCGGAGGTCCCACTTGGTACCTGTCTCGAAGGCTGTCTCTTTACGACGTTCCTTACGCACTTCGTTACGGCTCTCGTTGCTGCCGGTGAGTTTTCCCGCAAGAAGAGTCGCGCCTGCGCGACGGCGGATGTCGTTGATAGCGTCAGTAGCCACACCGAGCATATCAGAACCATCGGGAGAAACGGCACCTGCGATTGAAAGCTCAACAGCCGCCTCGGCTGCATTCAAAAGAACTTCTGCATAACGCACGAGGATATAATGCTGGTCGCTATTACCTTCACGTGCAACGAACGAAGGATCATCCTTAAGCCACTTTCTGCCAAGAAGACCTGTCATAGCAGATTCATTGTAGTTGTAGAAAGGACCGTTGGCACCTGCAGCGTTCATCTGTTTCCCGTCAGGAAGAGTCACGATTGTCTGGTTGTTGGGGTCGGGAGTCATGTAGAGAGTGCGGTCATCACCCTGAGCAATATCAAGATTCTGATAGTTGTCACCCTGTGTCTGATAAGAGTAATCTCTCATGAGTGGCTTGATCGGGGTGGTTCCGGTATAGACACCTGCATAGATCTCCATTGTCTGACCTTTGAACTGGTCTCCGGGGGCGATAAGATAAGAAAGGAGACGAGGCTCGGCATTCTTATAGAAATCGCCTACATTGTCATACATTATATATGTACCCTCTGTATTGGAATTACCGGTTGTAACCTTGAGAGTTCCGTCGGGATAACGCTCGAAGCCTTCGAAAAGCTCCACGAAATCGGCAGTGGGGCAAACCGCACTACTCAAAGGAGAACGGAATACATAAGGCGCGTTATAAGCATCGAAAGAGTGAGTTGTGGTGGGATAGATATACTCACGGATCCAGATGTTTTCAGGGCTGTCGGTGTCAGAGATCATGTCGATCATGTTCTGACGCATGGCGCTTCTGTCGCCTTCCGCCCATTTCTTCATATAGAGGCTATAGCCGCCATTTTCCATAACTTCGCGTGCAGCCTTGTATGCCTCGGTGAAATAGCGTTTTGATGCCTCGGCGGCAGTTGCCTGGTCAAAGCCCATCACACGCACACCTGTCTTCTGTCCGAGACCGGTGAGTCGACCGGTGACAGTCTCGTTATATTTAGCAACAGAACCGGCGTAAAGCATAGCCTGAGACTTCACAGCCAATGCCACATACTTGTTGGCGTAACCTCTTTTGGGGCTCTTGGGCATCATCAGTTCGGCAGCCTTGTCGAAATCGGCGCAGATCTGATCCCAGGTTTCCTCCTCGCTCGAACGGGGCACCTCAAGTTCATCGCTCGAAGCGGGATAGCTTATCACCCTTGTCACGAGAGGAATACCACCGTAACGTTTTGCCAACGCGTAAAACACGTATGCCCTTACGAAATAAGCTTCACCGAGATAGTCATTATATGTGATCTCGGGATAATTATCTTTGTAAGCCGGAAGATTCTCGATCAGGAAGTTGGCGTCACGGAGGAGTGTGAACGCATTCCCCCAGTAAGCCTCGTTCTCCCCGGTGAATGCACGGCAATAACCGTCGCGGTTTACAGCGTCGCCCGTACCGTCGAAACCGAACCCGGCGAGCCAGCCGTTGTAGCTGTTAAGACCGCGTTCTGCGAGATACTTGAAATCCTCGAAAGGCATTGTCGAATACATGCGCGCCATGTAGATGTCCATACCGGATTCGGTCGAAAGAAGATCGTCGGAAGTGACGATATTCTTTGGAGGTATGTCCATATCCTGGCAGGAAGTCAGCAGACAGGCGCCGAGAAGAGCTGAAAATAATATCTTTTTCATGTTGTATGGTCAATTATTAGATTAATAGGAGAAAGTAAGACCGAATGTGAAGGTCTTGTTAAGAGGATACATACGTCCGAGATCATCGTCCGGATGTTCCGGGTCAACGAATTTCACCTTTGTGAAAGTAAGAAGGTTGTATGCGTTGAAATAGAGACGGAGACTGGTCTCGCGGGTCACACTCTTCGGAAGGGTATAACCAAGCTCGATGCTCTTCAGACGCAGGTAGTCGGTGCTTACACGGTTGAATGAAGAGTTCGACTTCGGATAACGGCCGGTGTATGCATAATATCCGGATACCCATTCAGTGGCGGGATCATAAGGATCGGCTGTAGGATTCACCGGATGCCAGCGGTCAGTGTATTGCTGGAGGATACCGCCGCCCATGTCGCCCCAGATTTCATAGAGAGGCTCCTTATATTCCATTGAACCGAGAGCGGAACCCTGCCAGAGCATAGAGAAGTCAAAATCTCTATAATTCACACCGATATTGAGAGAATAGTTCATCCATGGAGTCTGGTCAAATGCAAACGGGTGCTTGTCAAGGCTATTGATCTCACCATCGCCGTTCCAATCTTCATATTTGTAGTCGCCGGGAAGAACATCCTTCTCCTGATAGCCGGCATAATTCCAGATATCATTCCAGTTCTCATAACGTCCTGCTCCGGTATAACCGAACTGCACACCCTGATAGCGGTTGTTGAGGTTATCGTTCAGCCAACGGTCGTAGGAATTTGCCCAGGGACCTTTGTTGGCAGCATAAAGATATTTGTTACGGGTGATAGACAGCATACCGCGGAGATTGTAGGTCACTTCCCCTACCCTGTTGGTGTGGCGGAGTTCAAGCTCCATACCCATATGTGAGTCACTGTTGATATTCTCACGGGGTGCTGTGGCACCGACAACTGTCGGGAGAGAACCGTTGTTACGTTCGTAGAGACCTGTACGTTTGCGGTGGAAGTAATCGAAAGAGAAGCCGAAGAGTCCGTTGCGCATGTCAAAATCGATACCTACGTCGAAGGTCTTTGACTTGTACCATGAAATTGCGAGGTTTGGAAGTGCCATCGGAGAGGCAGCTGAAATATACTGTCCGTTGAACACATAACCCGGAGAATAGCCGTTGTAGTTACCATTGTCAGCGGGAATACCGGAAGGATAGGTGTAACCCATCGCCCAGTCATAGTTAACGCCGCTGTCGTCACCGAGCATACCGTAGCTGGCACGGACTTTCAAGTTGTTGATGAAGTCAAGAGCCTCGGTGTTGCGGAAGAAAGCTTCCTCTGACACTCTCCAACCTGCAGAAACTGAAGGGAAGAAGCCCCAGCGGTGACCTTTGGCAAATTTGGAAGAACCGTCGTAACGGAACTGCGCTTCGAGAAGATAGCGGTCGGCGAATGAATAATTCAGACGCCCGATGAGTGCATTGTTGGTATATTCATAAAGGTTTCCTCCGTCCATAGCACCGATCTGACCTTCTGTCACACCGACAAGAAGATAAGGATTGGAGAATGCGAGATCGCGCACTGCATAGAAGTTGTCGCCTGTGCGGCGCTGTCCTTCCCATCCGAAAGTGGCACCCACATTGTGAAGGTCATTAAATTCACGGTTGTAGTTCAAAAGGAACTGATAGAGGAACTGCGACTTGGAATAGTATTCACGGCGCAGGTTGCTCGGAGAGCTGCTGTTGTAGATCTTCTGGTTGTAGGAATCAGTCAGAGGATCGTATGCATACTGATAGTATTCCTTACGGTAGATTTCGTTGTCGTCCACGCGATAGTCATAGCTTACGAGCGCCTTAGCCTCAAGACCTTTCAATGCCGGCACGTATGCGCCGAAATCAAAGTTGAGATATGCGGAAGATTCGAAAGTCTTCTGACGGTATTTGCGGTGACCGCTGATATCTGAAGTCATCATGGCAACAGTGTTCTGTTCAAGATCAAGACCCTCATAGTTGAGCATTGTGTTCTCGGGGTCAGCGTAAGCCGGGAAAAGAACACCCTGTTTCCAATAGTTGCGGATGATGTCTACTGATGAATTATAGGGGGTGTTGCGGGAATCAGCCATGCCGGCAAGATTGGCATAGAACTTAAGACCTTTTACAATCTCGGAAGTGATGTTGGCACGTACGTTATATTTATCGTAGTTGAGGTCACCGCTCTTGAAGAGACCTTCCTGATAGAAATAACCGAAGCTCACATAATATTGGTTGCGTTCGTTACCGCCGGAGATGCTTACATCATGCTGTGTCTGCGGGGATGTGTTTGAGAACACGAGGTCGTTCCAGTCAGACACACGGCGTGTGCCGTTGGCGAGAGCCTCGAAATCAGCCTGGCTGAAACCGATAGAACCACCGTTGATGTTGTTCCATTTCTTCTCGTTGTAGATGGTCATTGCGTCGTATGCGCTTGCCAGCTCAGGCATCTTGTTGGGCTTCTGGATAGTGTAAGAACCGCTATAGGTCACATTGACCTTACCGGCGTTACCTCCTTTAGTAGTGACGAGGAGCACACCGTTTGCTGCGCGCACACCGTAGATGGCGGCAGACGCGTCCTTAAGGACAGACACATCCTGGATGTCGGTAGCGTTCAGTCGCTGGAAGTCTTCAACCGTACGGGGCACTCCGTCGATGACAACGAGCGGGGCACCGAGACCACGGACGTCCATATTATTGGAATAGGTGCCGGGTTCAGAACTTTTCTGCCAGATACGGAGACCGGGCACACGGCCGGTGAGCATGTTCTGAGGGTTCTCGCTCTTTGTCTGAAGCATTTCAGAACCCTTCACACTTGCCACCGCACCTGTAACGGAGCCACGACGCTGTGTGCCGTAACCCACGACCACGACCTCGTCCATAAGCTGAGTGTCGGAATTCATCACTACGTTAAGGACGGTCCTGCCGTTAAGTTTCTCCTCGATAGATGTGTAGCCAACATAAGAGAAAACAAGAGTGGCATTCTTGGGTGCCGACAAAGAATATGAACCGTCGATATCGGTAGCTGTGCCGACCGAGGTGCCTTTTACCATTACGGTTGCACCGATGAGTGGTTCATTCTGTTCATCTGTTACCTGACCTGTGACAGTGACCGTGTCTTGTGCAAAGGCACCGGCTGGATTGAGGGCTGTCATAAACGCGATCGCCAGACAGACGAAAAAGCGCGCAAGACCGCCGGGAGTCTTCATAGATGTCATGATGTAGTTGTTATTTTGTTAGTTGATATTCTGCAAGAGAGGCATACTCGGCAGCGAAAGCAAATGTGAACATCGCCTCCATGTTGTTTCTGCCTCTGTCGGAATTCCATCCCACCAGAAGGTTGGGAGGAAGCATGTGGTTGTATAGGAAGTTGCTGTAGGCGTAATCCAGATTCGACTGGAAAGCATCGGCATATTCGCCTGCCTTGGAATAAGCCTTGGCTGCGTCTACATAACTTCTTTCAAGCACATTGTTAAACCAGTTGTTAAAGCCGGTGATGGCGAATGTGTAACAACCCTCCTTGCCTGCCGCCGGCTGTGCGAAGAAGCTGAAACTTTTGTCGCAAAGCGAGCGGAGATCATCAAGGTAGACCTGGTCTGAGGTGGCGCCGTAAAGGGCTGCCGCCCCTGAAATCATTGTTCCGGTGTTGTAGGAGTAAGCCGTACCCACGCGGTCACGCAGATGCACATAGGCACGGTATCTTTCCCCGTCGACTGTCTCATATCTGATCTGTCCGCCATTGTCGTCTCCACCCATCATGTCGTCAAACACGCCTGTAGACGGATTCAGCAGATGCGTCATCTGATAGTTGTAGACAGCTGCTGCCATCTCAAGATAATAGTCGGCTTTCGCTTTTGTATCCTTTGAACGTGTGTTGTCGGGATTGATAACTCCGAATGTGATCTCGTCTGACTTGCCTTTATAGATTTCAGCCAGCTTCACAAGCGGAGCCACCATGGGTCCGTTGGAGCATGAATGCTTGGTGACATACCCGGGACCCCATGTGATACCTCCGTGCTGGTTGCCATTCTCATCAAGAGTGCAGTCCCAGCCGTCGAGCACATATGCGGTCAGATACTCCGCTTTCTCCAGATATGCAGTGTTGCCGGTCGCTTCATAAGCTTCCAGAAGTTCGCGCACGATCCACATCTGGTCGTCGTATACATTCAGGATACCGTCGACCGACGCAGCCCCCTTACCGCTTCCGCGGTTCACTCCATATACCGTCCATGTATTGGTGCCGGTGTAAGAGGTAAGGGTGTAAGTACCTGCATAAAAATCCAGATTGTCTACCAGATTTGCAAGCAATTCCGAGTAACGGGAGAAATTGGCATCATACAACGATGTCTTTCCGGCGGCTTTCTGAGCCTTCAGGCTCTTCAATACCGAATTTACAGCCTCGATAGATGAAGTGTACATCCATACACTTCCAAGCTCGCTTGATTTCTGGTCGCTGTAAGGATTATAATAACGTGACATCGCCATGCCTGTGCCCTCGAAATAATTCCCGATGGCGGCATCTATAATCTCGATGGCGCGTTGAGTATTGGTCAAGGTCAGTTCAGCTGCCGGCTCCTCCGGATTCGACGGTTTTCCCCCATTCCCGGGCTCGTCATCGCTTTTACACCCGGAAGAGCCGAGAGCAAGAGCGCATGCGGCAAACGCATATAGACCTTTCTCCAGAATAAATGATTTCATTTTAGAAATTTTGAGTTGTGAGTTATGTGTGTTGAATTGTGTGTTGAAGCTTTTAGCCGTGGCGCCGCAAATGAGACGTCATCGATACGGTCCACGGCTAAAAACTCACAACTCAATTAAGGTTGATGGAATAGAAGAGAAGCTTGTTTTCATCTCCGTTCGCCTCCCCTTTGAATACACCTATGGTGATCATCACGTCTTGTCCGTCAAACCGGGAAAGGTCGTAGACAAAATCGCAATATCCGTCAGGATTACCGGGGTCGCCGTTCTCATGCATGAATTTCCAACATCCGTCGGCGGCAGCCTCAGCATATGTGGCTGTGTTGCTGACAGGGCTGAGGTGAGTCACGGTTCCATCGTTGGTGATAGCAGTAATCTTAAAGAATGTAGCATTTGTAGAGCTGAAGCAACGTGTCTTGAGTGTGAATTTATTGTGCCCCGGTGCGATCGAGAACTTCGAATAGAAGTAAGATTCCGGCACTTTTGTGCTCACATCCTGACCGCCACGTGTCTTGATAAGGAATCCTTCACTCGGGAACACCTCGGGGTCTTTTGTCAAAGGCATGAAGCTCCATTCTGCCGCAACATGATGCACGGGGATCCATGCACGGTATGCTTCGAAATAGTTGTCACGGTTGCCGCTTACAGGACTGATACCGGTAAATGAGCTTGTCTGGTTAGGCATTGTTGAACGTACCATCTCAAGAGTCATCTTCCAGCCTTCGAGACCGGGGACCTCCGTACCGGGAAGCCATGCCCAGAGCGAAGATATCGGTTCTGCAGTGAACGCTATGCGGCGGATCACAAATTGTTTCCAGTAATCACCCTTCTCGGCACGGAAAGTACCTATGGCTATAATCACCTCCTTGCCGATATATTCGCTGAGGTCAGTCACTATCTGATGATAGTCTTCAGAAGCGAGTGTCTGCACCCCTCCGATAAGACGCGCTTTCGGGTCTGCATCGCTCAGATCCACCACCTGAACACCGAAATAAGCGGGAGAGTCGGCAGATGCGCTGTGAGTGCGCGACTCAAGAGTCATGAGATAATTGTCGGCAGTGATAAGCTTTGAACCGTAGACATAAGAATCAAACATCTCCATGTCGACAGGATTGTTGCGCTGATCGTCGGAAGAGTTGCGGATACGGAGTGTTGTTCCTTCGTTCTGTTCTTCATAGTCTCCTACGAAATCGAGGGTACACATGTAGTTGCATGCCCAGTCCCAGTGAGGATAGTTTTCAGCGTTTCTGCCACCCCGGTATTCATTATAATACCATTTCTGAGCTTCGGCGAGCTGATATTTGGTCTTGCCTCGGAGAACCTCGTCGGCACCCATAGTGGCATCGATCGTCACGATACCTTCCTCTCCGAATGAATCCACGCTGACATTCTTGGTGACGTCTTTGTAACCGGGATAAGAGAATGTCACAGTATAATCCTTCAATGTGAGGTTGCGGAGTTCGAATTCTCCCTGTGCATTCGTTTCCGTGCTTTGGAAATCGCTGACCTTGACTGTGGCTCCCGAAAGAGGGGCATTGTTTTTAGCCGCATCATAGACAACACCTTTTATAACGGCATTGGCATATACGAGCTCTACATTTACAGTGGCTTTCCCGTCTGTGAATTTCTTTGCCACTACAGTCACTGCTGCTGTTTCATAACCATCTCTTTCAAACAGGATGATACCCGAAGTCATGGGCACATTCGAAAGAGAATATTCACCTGCAGAACCAGTGGTGGCAGAAATACCATTGGCGGGCATTGATACCGTCACACCCGAAACAGGACGAGCCTGCTCATCAGTGACAACTCCGGAAACCGTGCCGTTGCCGACTGCCCCTTGACCTTTTTCTTCGTCGCTACACGAAGCAGCGGAAAAAGCCAGGCAACCGGAAATGAACGCGAGACCGATGTTTTTAAGTAGTCTGGATAAGTTCATGATAGTTAGTTATTATGTTAATTTATTTATTTCCGTGTTATACGTTTTTGAACCTTGTCACAATCTTTTTTACCTCAGAGTTTTCCCTTGTCTAAAAAACCTGAATTAATAACCTAATTTAACCTATAATTCACCTATTAAAACTATTCTTGCTTGCTGTCGGATTTTGCCGGACCGGAAAACGGCTGAAGTTGTCATTTGACGTTCTACAAACATTTTCCGGATCTGTCCGAATTTCACGATGCAAATTAAGTGAGAAAATCATGCAACGCTGTAACCCTATTCTGCCAAATAGGTATTCATTCAACAATGTATACATATTTGGCACAAATGGAAACATTTTTGCAGGACAGCATACACTCATAATATTCCCACAAACACAGACAATCAGTTAATTTTCTGAACGTTGCATCTTTTTAGAAAATGAAGATATTCTTAATCTCGCCGCTCCCATCGGAATCAGCACAAGTTCTTTGGCAACTGTATCCGAAGAGAAATTTTCATCAGGAAGCACATATGTCATGCCCGTAGCGTCATATCCCCACGAAGGTATCTCGAATCCCGGATAGTTCACATTCATTCCGGATTCGAGAGTGTCGGCCACAGTCACCATGTCTTTCCCGTAAGAAAAATCAGCGATGCAGAAAGCAGCTCCAAGAAGCAGATATTTCAGTTTATTTTTCATGCCATTATATTTTTATAACCCGAAGTAAGTTCAGCGGAAAACCGTATGAAGCAGTCGCGCTTGGTTTTATACATAGACATATAGTTAATGAGTCGTTCACAATGACTTACAATGCAAAATAAACAAACCGATGTATCTTTTCTGTTATGGAATCATGCCAAAAATGTATCTGTATTTGCCAAAATTATTTTTGTCCGCATTCAACACAAATGAAAACGCAATAATACTTTTAAAAAAAATTCCCGGACAGTATTTTCTAACTGCCCGGGAATTTTTAGTATTAGAGAATATTACTTGAATCCTTTCGGTTTTTTGCTGAATATTTTCTTTATGCGATCCATGTCAAATTTTGTGGTACGGTTGTAATTGTAGATACCGTTCTGTTCCTGCTCCACATCGGTGAGCTGAGTGTAGCAATAGCCCGACATGTAAGGCACAGCAAGAATCACATCTGTAAGTTTTTCAAGTCTGTCATAAAACTCTTCCAGCGAACGGGGAGAATCTCCGTATCCCCAGGAATTATCAGCAAACTGCGCACCGTCTACCCATTTGATACCGCCATATTCATCGATCAAGAACGGTTGCCCGCCATAGCTTACCTCCTTAGAGGGGTCAAGCTGGGGATATCTTCCATCTTCCTTGATTACGAAATATTCAGCAAGCTTCTCCGGGTTCTGCTCATAGTTATGGACAGTCCAGAGATCTGTGATAACATGATAGTTACCGCTTGTCTCATTGACAGGACGGTAATCCAGATGATGAGTCAGATTATAAACATCATGCAGAAGACGGTCGTGCTGCATGGCTTGTTCACTGTCTCCCGGGCGTTCCCAAGTCTCATTGAACGGAGTCCAGGCAATTATGGAAGGATGATTCCTGTCTCTCACCACAATACTCTCCCATTCAGGCAAGAAATTTCTTGCAGCCTCAATCTTGTTGGCATCCGCGCCCCAGCTTGCAGTCTCACCCCATGTGAGATATCCTAATTTGTCAGCCCAATAGTGGAAACGCTCTTCAAACACTTTCTGATGAAGGCGCGCACCATTGAAACCTGCCGCCATACTCATCTCGATATCTTTCTTAAGATCCGCATCATCTGGAGCGGTCCAGATTCCATCCGGATAAAAACCCTGATCAAGCACGAGACGCAAGAAATATGGTTCGTTGTTTAGATACAATCTGTTGCCTTCCATATGCACCTTGCGCATTCCGGCGTATGACTTGACCTTGTCCACAACCTTTCCGTTATTATCGTAGACATTAAATTCAATGTCATACAGGAACGGAGATTCCGGAGACCATGTCTTCACATTTTTAATCGGAAGCTCAATACGGGCATGGGGTGTTGCTGTCTCCACAGTCTTGGCAACAATCTTGGAACCGTCGCGCACAATCGCCTCAATCTTCATACCGTTGTCAAGGTTTCTAAATTCAGGCTGTACGATGAAACGCTTTTTATCAAGATCCGGAATCACATAAGCAGACGCAAGTGAATGGCTGTCGACAGGTTCCATCCATACGGTCTGCCAGATTCCTGTGGTGCGGGTATAGTCACAACCGTGTGAATGATAAAGGGAAGACTGCTTCCCCTTAGGCTGCACGCCTTGGCGGTTGTCGTCTTCAACTCTCACAACGAGATCATGCTCCTTTCCGTCATTCACATATTTCGTTATATCATGACTGAAAGAAGAGCTTCCCCCCCAGTGACGTCCTACAAGATTCCCGTCGACATACACGGCACTGAAATAGTCAACTCCTCCGAAGTTGAGCATTATGTTTTTGCCTTTCCAGTCAGAAGGTATTTGAATCTTACGATGATACCACATCGCAGGGATAAAATCGACATATTGCACACCCGAAAGCTTGCTTTCAGGGCAATATGGCACTGTTATTTTACCATCGAATCCTTTTGATTCATATAACTTACGGTCCATTCCGGACTTTCCGAAATCAAAAGAATATGTCCATTCCCCGTTAAGGTTTACCCACTCGGGACGTTCAAACTGAGGACGCGGATACTCCGGACGCGGGATATCAGCGGCTCCCATGGCATTACCGGGAAATGACATTATTCCCAAAGCCAGTAATGTCGAGATTATTACAGATCTAAATTTCATAGTTAGGTAAAAAAGTGTGTCTGATAATTTACAAAGATACACTATTAATCAGACACACTTGAAAAAATACTTAAAAATCACAATTTTTAATGCCGAGGCATAAAAGCGATTTATCTATTCTTGTTGATTCTTTCGTCAAGCATCTTGATGAAGTAACCGCCCACAACAGCACGTGCCTGGAAACCTCGCTGGTCAGCACGGTCTGTGTAGATCCAGTCGCTCATGGGGACGCGGTGACGGGTCTCATTCATAAACTTATGAACGGGAACGATAAACTTCTCGAATGTAGCCTTGTCGGGTGCCAATGTAGCTGTCCACATGATCCAGTCGGTCTTTGTATAAGTCTCACGGTTATCAAGAGGCAGACCGTAAGTGTTCTGTTTTTTCAGATAATACGGGATCTCCTTCTTCATGATATTGTCGGAGAAGATATTGAATCCAAGCATTTTGTCCCAGACAAGATTATATTTCTGGCTCCAGGTGCCTGGTTTGTCGAATGTGAGGCGGTAGTGGTCGCCGTCGTCAGCCATCTTTTCCCATTCGTCAGCCATCTCCTTAGCCTTGGCATAATATTTCTCAGCCACAGATTTCTTGCCGAGCATGTCTGCAAGCTGCGCGTAAGAAGCCACGCCCAGGATCGCTTTGATCGAAAGGTTGGCATTGTGGGCGAAATGTCCGGCGAAGTCATCTGTACACAGCTGGTTTTCCGGATCAAGACCATATTCGGCAAGATATTCAGCCCAGGTGGAAAGCACATTCCAGTGGCGTGCGGCATATTCGGCATTACCCTCCACTTGTGCAAGAGCCGCAGCGAGTATAAGCATGTTGCCGGATTCCTCCACGGGCATGTCGCCGCCATAAGTCTGACCATTGGCGAGGGGATATGTGCCGACATCGTGTGCTGCGAAAGGTTTGGTCCATTTCCCACTTTCTGAATAATAAAGGATATGGTTCATAAGACCCTTCACAAGTTCAGGATTGTAAAGGAGGAACATTGGAGCCGAGGGATAAGTGATATCCACAGTGCCGATCGAACCGTTGCTGAAATTCTCTTTTGAAAACCAGAGGATATCACCCTGCGGAGATTCCACGAGCTTATGTGCGGCAATTGCCTGACGGTATGCAAGGGCGCAAAGTTCAGCATATGCCTGATCACCTGCAGCTGCAGCCTCAGCCAGCATGTCCTTATCGAAGTCAGCAGTCTTGGTCATCAGAGAAGCATAATCCTGAGATGCAAGTTTCAGCTGCTGAATGATAGTCTTGTCGTTGTTCCGGTTCCAATAAGGACGCAGGTTTGTTCCGAAATATTGGATTGAATAGATATCGTCATAGCCTACCATAAGATAGCCTGAGGCAGAGGTGCACTTCCCTTTATTGACAGTCATGCCCACTTCCTTGCCTGAAGCCGACAGATTGATCTTCTTTCCGGAAACAAAATTTTTACGGGCTGTCTTGGCGTCGCCAAACCAAGGAGACACCTCGGAATCTGACGCAAGGTAGAATGTGCCCCAGTCTATACGGAGGTCATCACCGCTCTTTGCAAGAATCTCCTGGTTCACACTTGACACTGTAACAGCCGTGAGACCCTCTTCCCTTACTATTCCTGAAACAGATTTCTGTGTTATATTGTCGATAGCCCACTCTCTGCCAGCCTCGAAATAAAACTTGATGTCATGCTTCTTGCCATCTGTGCTCTCAACATTGTAGGTGATATAGTTCACAGGACGGCTCAACAGTTCCAGATCGTCAAGAAATGCGGGAGCAGTAAACTTAAGGTCGAGATTCACAGGACCACAAGTGAAACTATATATTGTATTCATCGGAAGAACCTCGCAAGAAGTCTGCTGCGCTTCTTTAGTGAGATATTGAGAGGGCTTATCCTCTATATCAAGACCGAAGTCAAGGAAGGCAAGACCACCACGGTCGCGACACCAAGCCGCGATAAGATTCTTTCCGGGCTTGAGGGTCTTGCGCACATCCTCGGGAAGGAGCAGACGCACATTCTTATGACACTGGTTGCCTGTGTCAACCACCTTTATTCCGTTGATATAGATGATTACATCATCATCGTGCGAATAGTTAAGATATACCGGTTTGTTGGCGATACCGGACGGAATCGTCACCTCACGTCTTACCCAGATCTCCTCAGTGTTCCAAAGTGTTTTGGCAAGCTGTTCCTGAGGAACAGAGCCGAACGCACCTTTATCAGATTTCCATCCGGATGCATCAAATCCGGGCTTATACCATCCTTCCCCGGGCTTCACGGTTGTATATTCTCCGATCCATGCCTCTCCGGCTGCAGTCGGTACAAGAGAAGAAAGCACCGGCACCTCTTTTCCCATAAACCGATAAGCGACACCATCCACGCTCAACACTCCGAGCAGAGGATACTCTGCACCGGTCCAATGGCGGGTGACATCGTCATACAATTTATCTGCGGTAGACCAGCAACTGGTATATGGGTCGACCGTAATAAGGGGATTCGCAGGCGCACGCAGTTCTGCCGAAACGTTGCCTCCGAAAGCCGAAGCGGCAATAGAGAGCGAAATAAGAAGTTGTTTCATGATTCAGTTATAAATTTTTTGACTTCGCAAATTTAAGATGATATTTATCTTTCGGCAGTTTCCGATTACGACATAAGTATATGCAATAACAACATTTTCAGCATTAGAGACATTTTTGGCGCAATCCGCTACATTTTTTACCGGTCTCTTTTACAGCCTGCAATTTCACGTTTTCTTTTTTTTACCTAATTTTGCATTATAAATCTGCACACTCTTCAAATCAGGGTGATCATAAAATTTCCGGCGCCCACATTTTTGGAGACAACCCGTGTATGGTTAACCTTATCATTGAAAAAAGAAACTGCAACAATCATGAACTCCCGCATTCAAACGCTACGGATTCTTATAGGGTGGATCTTATCATTGGTTATTTTTCCCGCATATTCCTACAACATGCGGCAATCTTCAAATATCGACGGGCTTTCCAACAGTGCCATACTGTCGTTATGCCTCGATGACAAAGGTTTTCTATGGATTGGCACATGCGACGGTGTGAATATTGCCGACGGATTGTCGATCAACCCTTTCACTTCCATTTTTCCCGGGAAATCCCTTTCAGGCAATATAATCGAGACAATATTCAACGGAGGGAACGGGAAAATGTGGGTTCTTACAAACCATGGACTGGATCTTGTAGACACCGATGCCGGAACAGTTTCCGCATTTTCCCAATTCAGCGGACAAGAACTTATGTGTGTGGACGAATCCGGTACACTATTCCTTATGGAAGAGAATTCCATCGTGATGCGGCAGGACAGCGGCAATCCATCCGGATTTGCCGAAATCGGTAGAATAAATGTGCCTTTTACCGATACCAAACGCATCACCATAAAAGGCGATTCTTTATGGATAATCACCAAAGACGGTATTTATTCCTGCGAAATCTCAAGGGATAAGAACGGTATGAAAACGGTATCCGGAAATGCGTCAATCATCAACAGCACCCCTATCAGATTTGCAAAAGTGCAGGATGACAAAATTTTTATCATTGATGAATACGGAAATATCTCGGAAGTGACTGACGGTGGCAAAACCCGCAATATAACCAACATATATCCGGAACTTGCGCAGAGAGGGAGAATCTCAAATCTCGTCAATGACAATCAGGGAAATTTCTTTATCTCTTTCAGCACCGACGGAGTGCTTTGGGTCGGGGTAAACGAACTGGGTAATTTCCAGGCTGTCGACCTCGGGCTGCAGGTGGGCGTGTTCTGTCTTGAACAATCTCCGGAACAGGACGTGGTATGGATTGGCTCCGACTGTCAGGGATTATATACTTATTGGGACGACCTATACAGCGTCCGGTCGTTTGATTTCAACGCTTTCCATAATAAAATCTCGCATCCTGTAAGGGCGATACATGTTGACAGATATAAAAACCTCTGGATAGGCACCAAAGGAGACGGACTTCTTAAAGTGGAGGACTTCAACGAGTTTTATCCTCCGGCATCTATCGGCAAAGGCACATTGTATACTTCATCAGACAGTGAACTCAGACATAATTCCGTATTCGCATTTGGCGAGAGCCGACGCCAAATCATGTGGATCGCCACAGAAGAGGGTCTGAACTATTATAATTATCAGGACGGCAGACTCCATAAGGCGAACCTTGATCCTGAAATGCAATTCATACACGGGGTGACGGAAATCAACGACTCGACTTTATGGATATGCACACTCGGTCAGGGAGTGGCAAAAGCAAAAATATCAGGCAGCGACACACATCCGATCCTGACAGACATAAAGAAATATACTCTCGACAACGGCGCTTTCTCTTCAAATCAGTTTTTTGCCATTGTGACCGACAGCTCCGGAAATATTTATTTCTGCAACCGTGGACAAGGGATGTTTGAGATAAAAAATGACGAGCTCACCCCGCTACCGCTTAAAAATGATTTCGGAATAAATGGTGTCAAAGACGTTTTCGATGCATTTAAAGAGGATGACATTTTCTGGCTCGGCACCGGAAGCGGGCTCGTAAAGGCAGCCCCGGATGAAGAAAAACTTTTTTACGGATCGGAATACGGATTCGCAAACAATACCATACATGAAATCGTGCCCGGAAACGACAACATGATCTGGGTGACTACCAACAACGGCATCGTAAGGTTTAATCCGGAAAACGATGAATCGCAGACATATGGAAAAAATTTCGGAATAAATGTGACTGAATTTAGCGACGGTGCGAGTTTCAATACCGGAAACACACTGATTTTCGGAGGAATAAACGGCATCGTAGTTGTAAACAAACATAATTCTTATCCGGTTCCGGAACCGTTTGTCCCAAAACTGTCGCTGCTTAAGTTAAAAGTATCCGGAGAAGAGGTGCCGCTCAAGAATCATCTTGACATTTCGGGCAATAAAAACCAACTGGTATTTGAACACAACCAGAATCACTTCTCTCTCACTCTTGTAGCCCCGGACTTCATAAATGCCGACAACTACACATATTATTACACCCTTGACGGCAAAGACTGGATCAGCAACGGCTCCAGCCCCACTATATCGTTTAATGAAATGAACCACGGGTCTTATAACCTTAAGGTGAAATATATAAACCGTGCCACCGGAGTGGAAAGCGAGTCATACAACGTACATTTCACCGTAAAGGCGCCGTGGTATCTGTCGGGAATAGCCAAAGTGATATATATCCTTTTCATCCTTGCCGTCGCCGGATGGCTCCTGTCTATCTACCTCCGCAGGCAGAAGGAAAAACAGGAAAAACAGATGCTTCATCTCGAACAGGCACATAAAGAAGAGGTATATGAGGAAAAACTACGCTTTTTCACCAATATAACCCATGAATTTTGCACCCCTCTCACTCTTATATACGGTCCATGTGAACGTATCCTTGAATATCCGGGATCTGATGACTATATCCGCAAGTACGTCGGACTTATACGTTCAAACGCAGAACGTCTCAACAATCTTATTCAGGAACTGATAGACTTCCGGCGAATAGAAACCGGGCACAAGGCAGTAAAAGTCAGAAGGATAGGGGTGAGCGAGCTATGTAATGAGACATTCATGTCGTTTACAGAACTTGCAGAAAGAAACAACATCAATTTTATCAATGAAATACAAAACGGACTTACCTGGAACTCCGACTTCAGCTGTCTGAAAAAAATTCTCAACAACCTTATCTCCAATGCATTCAAATACACCTCTCCCGGGGGTGTCATAAAAGTAGGAGCGGAAGAAACAGAGGGACGCCTGCGAATCACTGTCTATAACACCGGCAAAGGAGTGAGGGAAGAAGACAAGCACCGCATATTCAACCGATATACAGTGCTCGACAATGTAGAACAAAATGCAATAAAGGGTATTTCAAGCCGCAATGGTCTGGGGATGGCTATATGTCACAGCATGGTGGAGATGCTGCATGGCACAATATCCATTGAAAGCGAGGTCGGCAAATTCGCAGAGTTTATTGTGGTGCTTCCTCAGCTCACTCTTACCACCACAACTGAATCCGAACCTGTGACCGTCACGCATGATTCAGATGAATGCCATAAGATTTCAGAAGAGAATCATGCCGACTCCACAAATGAGGGCTTAAAGACCGGAAATAAAAAGGATACAAAGGGTGCCACTCTTCTTGTGCTTGACGACAACAAGGAGATCCTTACGCTTCTACGGGACAGCCTGCCTCAATATAATGTCATCACTGCAGAAAATGCAGACGAGGGATTGGCAATATTGAAAGAAACCCCTCCTGATCTGATAATAAGCGACATAATGATGCCGGGCACAGACGGCGCCGAATTTGCGCGCCAGATAAAAGGGAACCGCCATACTCTTCATATACCCCTCATTCTCTTGTCTGCCAAGACAAGCAATGAAGAGAAAATTAAAGGGATCGAGGCAGGTGCGGATGCATATATAGGGAAACCTTTCAGCATAAGCTATCTGAAAGCCGTAGTAAAAAGACTGCTTGAAAACCGCGAACATCTTAAGGAGTATTACAATACTTCAGCAAGCACATTTGAATTCAGCGGCGGAAAATTATTGCATCGGGAAGAAAAGGATTTTATCGCCAAAGTGACGGATTTCATAGACTCTCATATCGACGACAATGATCTTTCCGCCGAACAGATCGCGATGCACCTTAAGATAAGCAGCCGGAATCTATATCGTAAATTTAAGGAAATCGGAGAGGTTTCTCCTAACGATTTCATTAAAAACCACCGTATCAATTATGCGGCACGCCTGCTGCTGACCACCTCTCTCACGGTGCAGGAAATAATATACCGGTGCGGATTCACCAACCGGTCGCATTTCTACAAAGAATTTTCAAAAAGATTCAACACCACGCCAAAGGAGTATCGCATGGCAAACCAGTCAAAAGACTCCGATCTCTGAATAGGACGGGGATGGAAGGCGCTTGAAAGGTGTATCCATCCCCGCCAGTTTTGTATACAATACGATATGTACCCCCCAACGTACATAGTTGTCAATAAGACATACAGTTGTTTCCCCGTCAGTTACTAATTTTGCATAAAACAATTTACAACCTTTTTCAGAATGAACAAGATCCTTATTGCAATATCGTGCGCAGTAATTTCAGCCGGTGCCTCTGCCGCTTATGGAGCGGAAGCTCCGAGCTGCGCCAATGACAAGACAACAGTGAGGACTGCGGACAGATACACCAAGACAAACCGCCCCTCAAAGAAAGACCGGCTATTCCACTCTGATGCAGTGGAAAACGAGATCAAACGTGTGAAAAAGCTTCTTACCAACAAGAAGCTCGCCTGGATGTTTGAAAACTGCTTCCCAAACACAATTGACACGACCGTGCATTATCGGCTTGGTGAAGACGGCAAACACGATACGTTTGTATATACCGGCGACATACATGCCATGTGGCTTCGCGACTCGGGAGCCCAGGTATGGCCATATGTGCAACTCGCCAATTCCGACAAGAAACTTAAAGACATGGTGGAGGGCGTGATACGTCGCCAGTTTAAAAGCATCATACTTGACCCCTATGCAAATGCATTCAACGACGGTGCCACAGGCGGGGAATGGATGACAGATCTTACCGACATGAAACCGGAGGTCCATGAACGCAAATGGGAAATCGATTCCCTGTGCTATCCTCTCAGGCTCGCATATGAATATTGGAAAGTGACAGGTGATGATTCGATTTTCGACTCTACTTGGTTGGAAACAATCGAAAAGATCCTTGCCACTTTCACTGAACAGCAAAGAAAAGACGGTGTCGGCTCTTATAAATTCCAACGCAAGACAGAACGCGCTCTCGACACTCTCAGCAACGACGGTCTCGGCGCCCCGGTGAATCCCTGCGGTCTTATTGTCTCGGCTTTCCGCCCGAGCGATGACGCCACAAATCTTCAGTTTCTGATTCCTTCAAACTTCTTTGCGGTCTCAGTGTTGCGTAAGGCAGCCGAGATTCTCAATACCGTCAACAAGAAGACGGAACTGGCAAAAAGATGCACTGATCTCGCCAATGAAGTGGATGAGGCTCTTAAGACATATGCAGTCAACAATCACCCTGTCTATGGAAAGATATACGCTTTTGAAGTCGACGGGTTCGGAAACCAGTATCTTATGGACGATTCAAACGCACCAAGCCTGCTGTCACTCCCCTATCTTTGCGATGTGGCTATAGATGATCCGATCTATCTCAATACACGCCGCTTTGTATGGAGCCTGCACAATCCTTACTTTTTCAAAGGGGATGCCGGAGAAGGGATCGGCGGTCCGCATGTGGGATATGACATGGTATGGCCAATGAGCATAATGATGAAGGCATTTACCAGTCAGGACGACAATGAGATTGCGGAATGTATCAAGATGGTGATGGACACTGACGCAGGCACCGGATTCATCCACGAATCGTTTCATAAACATGACGCCACAAATTTCACACGCCCATGGTTTGCATGGCAAAACACTCTGTTTGGCGAATTGATATTGAAGCTTATAAATGACGGCAAACTTGACCTGCTCAACAATATTTCTGAAAGCTGACAATATTACAGCATCATCACGGGTTATACTTATGTGTCGTCGATAAATAAACTGGATCGACGGCACATTTTACCTTAATAAACCGTCTTTTGTTTATGAGAAATTCCATTTTATTTTTGTTCCTGACATTTCTGACATTCTCCTGTTCAAAAAAAACAGAGCCTGCAGAATTTAATGTGGCGACCTACAATATCCGCCAGCTTAATTCCGGAGACTCCGCCGCAGGTAACGGATGGGGAAACCGACATTCCGTGATCGCCTCGCTCATTAACTTCCATGGATTCGACATATTCGGCACACAGGAAGGGTTCAAAACACAGCTTGAGGATCTAAAAAATCAACTTCCTGGTTATGAATATATCGGTGTGGGCAGGGATGACGGCAAAGAGGCAGGCGAACATTCCGCAATATTCTATCGCACTGACCTTTTCGATTTAATGGACCACGGTGATTTCTGGCTGTCAGAGACACCTGAAAAGCCGGGACTCGGCTGGGATGCAGCTTGTGTGAGAATATGCACGTGGGGAAAGTTCCGTCATAAACTTTCAGGAAAAGAATTTATGTTTTTCAATCTCCACATGGATCATGTCGGGACTGAGGCAAGGGTGGAAAGCGCCAAACTTGTGAAGCAACGCATCCGGGAGATTGGAAACGGTATTCCTGCTTTTGTGACCGGAGACTTTAATGTGGACCAAACAAACCCGTCTTATGACACATTTGTCGGAGACGGCGCCCTTAAAGATTCTTTCGAGACCACAGACTTCCGCTACGCTCTCAACGGAACTTTCAACAGCTACCACACAGATGGATTCACAACGAGCCGTATTGACCATATTTTCACAACACCCGAAATCAATGTAAAGAAATATGGTGTCCTCACCGACACATACCGCACAGAGGAAAATCCTACTGACATGGATGCCAAAGACGCTCCGAAAGAGATAGAACTAAAAAATTATTGTGCACGTACACCTTCCGATCATTTCCCTGTAATGATCGAAGTGTCGTTCTGATAGAATTTTGCGTTTGTAAATTTAAGAATGAAAAAAATCGCAGTTATAGGAGCCGGCAACATGGGCTCCGCCATAGCCTCCTCACTACAGAACCACGGCGACCGCATAGTCTGCACAGCAGCATCACAATCCACTTTAGATAAGATCAGATGCGAGCTCTCTGAAGTCGAGACAACACTCTCAAACATAAAAGCTGTGGAAAATGCGGATATAATAGTCCTCGCCATAAAACCGTTCATAGCAGCCGGAGTGATCGAAGAAATCAAGGAGCACATCAAACCCGGCGCAGTGATAATGTCGGTAATCGCCGTTCTCCCTATCAATGAACTCCGTAATGCATTGGGTGCTGACGAAAAGCAGCTACAGGTGATCAGGATAGTTCCCAACACAGCCATAAAATATGGCAAAAGCGTCACATTCCTTTCTGCAGCCGATGATGTCTCCCCGGAAATTATTGCCGATGCAGAAGAGATTTTCAACCGTTCAGGAAAAGCTTTTATCGTTAAGGAAAAGGATTTACCTGTATGTACAGCCCTTGCCTCATGTGGCATAGCGTTTTTCTTACGTTTTATACGCGCTGCCGCAGAAGGAAGCGTGGAATTGGGTCTAAGGGCTTCATTTGCCACAAAAATAGCTGCCCTTACAGCTGAAGGAGCCGCCGCCCTACTCGCAGACGGCTCGCATCCGGAAGCGGAGATTGACAAAGTCACAACTCCCGGCGGCATAACAATCAAAGGACTCAACGCCCTTGAAGAAAACGGATTCAATCATGCAGTGATTGCCGCACTACGGGCTTCTTGTGTCGATAATGCATAATCCAAAAGAATTTATTAACTTTGCCTTATGAGTAAACTTATGAGTAAAGTTAAGAAATCAATCATAACAGTGATAATGGGTGTCTCATTAGCCGGCATGGCTGCTGAGACACCTCATGTTTTCCCGCATCCTGTATGCGAGAAGTCAAGAATTTGTTGCAATGACTCGGTCATTACTGTGCCTGACGGTATAACATCAATTCCTGATTATGCATTTGCCGACTGCACCAATCTGAGACAGATCATTCTTCCGGCAAGTCTCAAATCAATCGGAGATTATGCGTTTTTAGGATGCTCATCTCTTGAATCCATATCCCTGCCTGCGTCTCTCTCTGCATTAGGGGAAGGGGCGTTCAGGGAATGCACGTCGCTAAAGTCGATTGTAATCCCTGATGGTGTTTCTGTAATTCCTCGCTATTTGTGTGCATGGAATTCCGGTTTGGTATCTGTTTCGCTCCCTTCCGGAATAAAGGATATCGGCAGCCATGCCTTTGCTTATTGCTCATACCTCGACAATATAAATATTCCCGACAGTGTGGAGCATCTCGGAAGCAATGTGTTCAGTCATTGTCTTAACCTGAAGGAGATCCGGCTCCCTTCGTCGGTAAAGGAGCTGGAGTCGTATGCATTTTCAGATTGCAAGTCACTTGAACAGGTGGTTCTTCCAGCCAACAACAACCTTCTCGGTGAATATCTGTTTATCGGATGCAATAATCTTGAAGAGATTGTATGTCATAGTCCCGAACCGGCTCCATTCGATTGCGGCACACCGTTTTTCGACCCATCCGAATCAAGCCGCTACCGGGAATGCAGACTCACTCTCCTCCCCTCTGCCATCCCTCTTTTCCGCACCGCCCCCGTCTGGCAGCTCTTCTTCCCTTGACTTATCCTGTAAACCTTCTGGATAAAATTATCCTTTTTAATCGGCATGTCCCGAAAACAGATACTTCATTTTTTATTACGCCATTTTCCTGTAATATAAGCTCTGTTCACACGGTAGACAAGAATACTCACTATAATGGCAAATATGATTGCCAATAACCCGGCACATCCGCGCATAAAGTACCATAATTGCCATGAAACCTTATCTATTAAGAATATCAGACCAATCAGAATGGCAATCGCTACCCCGATAACACAAAGAGCAATATGCTTTAATCTCAAATTCGCCGGAGTATTATAGAGCTTTTTCAATTCTTCTCTGTTCATTTGATGTTATGATATTAGTTTGTTGATAAATCACGTTTTAGAGTATGTTTACTTTTGGCATAAGTTAAGATTTAGAAAGAGTTTTTGAGGTTGTTTTGAGACTGAGTGAAGG
>JAIDJJ010000414.1 GCA_029052265.1 Muribaculaceae bacterium | reverse complement strand
CGGAATATGTCCTATGGGCACTCCTTATTGCAATTTGCCTCGTGTCTTCAGGGTTTATTTTCTCTATAATGAAAAAACTTGAGGCAGCAACCGGCGACGCACCTCAGCCCGCGGAAAAAGAGACCGGGGAAGGGGAAGCCCTCGCAACTGAAGTAGAGATCTAAGATTAACCCTTTTGGAAGTCTTACAGACAGTCTTTCAAACCGGATAAGAACTTATCTGTGCCACGTTTTATAAGAAAACGTGGCACTTTCTTGTTATATATATAGTATAACCGGCTCCCCTGACGGGCTTGTGCCAAAATTCATATTTCTATTCATGGACAACTTTACTTTCTACTCCCCTACCGAGTTCATATTCGGCAAAGACACACAAAAGAGAACCGGAGAAACCCTGAAACGCTTCGGAGGCGAAAAAGTGTTGCTCGTATACGGAGGGACTTCTGCTGAAAAAAGCGGACTTATCAAAGAGATTACAGACTCTATGATGCGCGAAGGGATCGAATACAGCATCCTCAAAGGGATAACACCGAACCCGACCGACGACAGGGTCTATGAAGGGATAGCCCAGGCAATGAGGGAGGGTTCGACATTTGTGCTCGCCGTGGGTGGCGGGTCTGTAATCGACACTGCAAAGGCTATCGCGCTCGGAGCCGTATATAACGGAGACTTCTGGGACTTTTTCTGTGGGAAGGAAACTCCCCGGGCTGCACTCCCTGTCGGTGTGGTGCTTACCATACCCGCTGCAGGAAGTGAAGGAAGCGGAAATTCCGTCATCACAAAACTTGACGGTATGCATAAGCTCTCTGTCCGTACAAATGTATTGCGTCCGCGGTTTGCTATAATGAACCCTGACCTTACAATGACCCTCCCATGGTTTCAGACAGCATGCGGTGCCGTCGATATGCTGTGTCATATATTCGAACGGTATTTCTCAAATACTCAAGCTCTTCTCGTAAACGGATACTCCGAGGCAATCATGCGAGATATAATGGCGAGAGCTCTCGAATTAAAGGTTAATCCAGATAGCTATGAGGCACGTGCCGACATCATGTGGGCGGGGACCATAGCACACAACGGTCTGTGCGGCGTCGGAAAAGAGGAAGACTGGGCAACCCACCGCATTGAGCACGAAGTCTCTGCCATATATAATGTGGCGCACGGAGCGGGACTTGCATGCATCGCTCCGGCTTGGCTTAAATTTGTATCAAAAAGAAATCCGGACATGGTATGGCGGTTCTCTATAAATGTAATGGGAGTCAATCCCTCCGGGCTCGACACAGACGGAATAATAAAAAAAGGGATATCTCGGCTTGAAGATTTCTATCACGACCTGGGACTCACCACTTCGCTGACCGAACTGATCGGGAAGACACCCGATATCGACGCCCTGGTCACAAGTCTTGAAGGAAACATGGGGAAAACTCTCGGATATTACGTACCCCTCTCGATGGATGACTGTCGGGAAATATACAGAATGGCGTTATGATAAATGTCTCAAACTTTATAAAACTATACGAAAAGAGTTTTATCGAAAACTGGGATCTTCCAGCCCTGTCGGAATACGGGAAACCGGGAGTGATGAACTATTCGCATCTGGCAACAGACATTGCTCTGACCCATCTGCTTTTTGAATCGATCGGAATAAGGAAGGGCAATAAGATAGCCCTCGCCGGAAGAGATTCGACGGAATGGGTGAAAACATACATGGCGGTGGTGACATATGGCGCTGTCATAGTCCCTATCCTGTCTGACTTCAACCCGCTTGACATAACCCATATTGTCAACCATTCTGGCGCAGAGCTCCTCTTTATATCCAACTCAATCTGGGAACATATCGAACCGGAGGCGCTCCTCAACGTAAAAGGTGTCATGAGCCTTGACTCACGGGAGGTGCTTTATGAAGCCGCAGGTGTAGAGATGCACCGGCATATGAGGCTTCTAAAAAGGCGTTTCCACAGGAAATATCCCAACGGATATTCAAGCCTCGACATAAAATATGCCGACCGCGACAACTCGGAACTTGCTGAAATAAATTATACGTCAGGCACCACGGGATTTTCCAAAGGGGTCATGCTGACCGGAGGCAACCTCGCCGGCAATGTGTGTTTCGGATTAAACTCTGAACTCCATTTCAGAAATTCCAGAGCGCTTGCATTCCTCCCTCTCGCACATGCCTACGGCTGCGCTTTCGATATGCTTACCCCATTGGCGGCAGGATCCCACATCACCCTTCTATGCAAGACCCCTTCTCCGCGTGTGCTTCTTAAAGCCCTGGCGGATGTGCGGCCGAATCTTGTGATTTGCGTGCCCCTTATTCTTGAAAAAATATATAAGAACCAGATTCTCCCGATGATTTCAAAAGGCACAATGCGCTGGACCCTCGCAGTGCCTTTCCTTGACTCCCTGATTTATTCCAAAATAAGGAAAAAGCTTATCGACGCATTCGGCGGAGAGTTCGAGGAAGTCATTGTCGGCGGCGCACCGCTGAACCATGAAGTGGAAGAGTTTCTTAACAAGATAAAATTCCCCTTTACCGTCGGATACGGCATGACAGAATGTGGTCCGCTTATATCATACACTCCGTGGCGACAGTTTATTGTCGGCTCTTCCGGAAAGACACTCCCTATAATGGAATCAAAGGTCATATCGGATGATCCCGAAAACATACCCGGAGAAATATGCGTCAGAGGCACAAATGTCATGAAAGGATATTATCTCAACCCTGAAGCGACGGCAGCCGTGCTTGACGAAGAGGGTTGGCTCCACACAGGCGACATGGGCACCCGCAATCCCGACGGCACTCTATTCCTGCGTGGAAGATCCAAAACGATGATACTTTCCGCATCCGGACAAAACATATATCCCGAAGAAATCGAGGCAAAGCTCAACAATATGCCCTTTGTAGCGGAAAGCCTTGTGCTTGACAGAGACGGCAAACTGGTGGCTCTCGTATATCCGGATTTCGAAGCCGCCGACAAAATTGGAATCTCTATAACCGACATGGACAACGCTATGGAAAATGTCAGGAAAGAGCTTAACAAACTGGTTGCCCCTTACGAACAGATTTCAAAAATCATACTTATGCCCAATGAGTTTGAAAAAACTCCTAAACGCAGCATTAAACGTTTCCTTTATACACGATAAGTGAACATGCCCGACAAGCAACTGAAATCGTTATATCTTTTTTCGCAATAAGGGTTCAGAAGAAAGTCTTTCGGAGTTTTTTTTAATTTTCACACCGTTTTTATCCTGACAAACAGCTGAGTGAAAATTAGAAAAGCTCCGGCAAGATAATCCGGAATACGTTTGCCGGGAGGACGAGATAGATTTTTATAATATCGCCAATTTTCAATCGCCCGCTGCCGCTGAACTCATGTCTGAAAATTTATTTGCACAATTGCGAATTTTATTGTAGCTTTGTTGCGTTTTTGTTAGAAAGTGTTAAAATCGTTTCTATACAAAAAGTAAAGAATCGCCATGCCGACGCATGAACAATTATCCAAAAGACAATTGACCAAACTGACGAAATTTATCGTAATGTCAATTGTGTCGGTCCTGATTCCGGCCTGCGGCTCATCTGGGGAAAATGAGAATGACCGTAAAGTCATGCAGCCTCCCTTGGTCATGACAGCAGAAGATTTTCATGCCGACAATGATATAGCAATGACTGTCAGAAGCCTTGCCGATGCAATAAGGGTTGGAGAGCCTCTTGACTCTACTGAATATGATTTCGAAGGTGTATTGACCGACGGACAAGGCACGCCATTATATACCGATGTGCAGGGGGCTCCCGGAATATGGGTGGTGGATGTGCTTGACAGAAAAAACGTGACTTTGCGCAATCTCTATCTGGGAGACCTTCTTCCCGACGATCTTGAAGCCTATCTGCTTCAGGCTCTAAACCTGTCTGAAGACCGGCGCCTGCTTTTCACCGCTCACGAAGCGGTAGATGAAGAGGAAACTTCAATCGTGGTCTACGATTTCGAGGGTGGATATTTACGGTTCGAAACCCGCGCCGGAATAGCCCCAAACGGGCTTGAAGGCCCTCTGCTTACCATTATCATGAGTTCGGATGCTCCTGCGGGGGCAGAAACGCAAACAGAGGAGTAGTCTCAAATCTCGGCAATGCCATCAGCTGCACATCAGCGCTCCGGTCTTCAATTGTATTGCACGCACCCCCGACCTTTTTGCCCATTTCTTCCAACGCGCCCCGCACCGCCTCAAGGGCTTTCTCCGGTGTATTGTTGTCTTGAGAAAGGTGACAGAGAAAGATGTGGCTCAAATCAGGATTTATTATCTCTTTGACGAAAGCAGCCGTCTGCATATTGTCAAGATGACCGTCTTCCGTCTGTATCCTGGCTTTAAGATATTCCGGGTAACGCCCCATTTTCAACATCTGAAGATCATAATTGGCTTCTATCACAAGATAATTCGCCCGACTCATATAGTAACGGGCACGCTCCTTGACAGCTCCGAGATCGGTGGCAAGAACAAATCGGCGGTTGTCATAACTAATTGAAAATCCCATATTGTCCGAACCGTCGTGCGGAACCTCGAAGGCGGTGATGTCAAGTTCTCCGATTGTAAAAGGTATCTCTTTAAAAATCGGGGTATGATACTCTTTCAACCGTTTTGAAATGCTGTGTCTGCGCATTATCCCGTTGAGCACACGGTTTGTACAAAACACCCTCATGTGCTTGTGGGCGCGCACAAGTGTATAGACATACTTCACATGGTCGGAATGGTCATGTGTCAGCAACACTCCATACACCTTGGAAATATCTATCCCGTTTGCCTTGAGCATGCTCTCTATCGAATCCGCCTTTACCCCGGCATCTATAATCACACCACCTTTTCCTGTGCCTATATAGCAACAATTCCCGCTTGAACCCGAACCCATAGAAAAGTAATACAGACGACGCTCTGACGGAGATGACTCAGACTGTTTCTTTTGTG
>JAIDJJ010000413.1 GCA_029052265.1 Muribaculaceae bacterium | reverse complement strand
GGCAAAAAGATGGGAAAATCCGGTAAGACCAATTCGGAAGGCGGGGGTGGGCTGCCTAAAGGTTATTATAGGGTAAGGGTGAAAAACGGTCAATCATCGGCTGAGGAATGGGTCGGATACAGCTATAGATATCAAGTAGATAAAGCCAAGGCATTTGCCAATATCCTGACAGATCTGGCAATATATAAACCCGGTTCCGAAATGCAATTCGCTTTAATCGGATGGACCGGAGCCTCGTCAAACAACAGCTTGCTAAAGAATGAAAAAGTAGATGTATATCTTCGGGATGCGAACTACAATAAGGTCGACTCGCTGACTCTCACAACAGATTCTGACGGAAGATGTAATGGTAAATTTCATATCCCGTCTTCAGGAATGTTGGGAATGTATACTTTACAGGCGGTTTTTGCGTCATACCCTGACAAAACGACCGGGCGGACAAATGTGGAGGTGGCAGAATATAAGGCGCCAGGTTTTTTTGTTGAAATCAAGACGGATTCCACACAAAATTATAAAGTTGGAGATGTGCTTAATTTCAAAGGTATAGTAAAGACATATTCAGGCATGCCTGTGAGTGATGCAAAAATATCATTCAATGTGAGATGGAATCCATGGTGGCGTTATTGGACCGGTTCAAATTCCAATGCTTCTTATGGAGGTGAACTCACAACAGATATGAATGGTAACTTTGAGATTTCGTTACCAACAGATAATTTAAAGAATACAGAATTTGAGTATGGAACCTATTCCGTGTCTGTTTCCGCAACTTCTCCATCCGGGGAGACTCAGAAGGCTCCTGATTTCAGGTTTTCAATGGGTTCCGGATATAACATAAATCCATCTATACCTGAAAAGATATGTGTGGATAAGGATGAGGTTATTTTTAATGTTCCTGTTTATGATATGCTTGGACTTCCTTCGAGACAGTCTGTTAAATATCGGTTGGTGAATAAAGAAGATAAAAATGTAGTTTTGTCAGGGGAGTTTGAAAGTCCTGAGTTGACATTGCCATCTGATAAATTGCCATCCGGTAAATATGAAATATCGTTTACATTGCCTGAAGATACAACCCAAAACACAGTTGCGACTGTATTGTGGAGAAGAGGAGACCGGAAGCCACCATATAAGACACCTCTCTGGACTCCGGAAGCTGAAATAGTGGCAAAGGAAGGAAGTTCTAATGTGAATGTGCCTGTAGGAAGCGGCTATGCGGATGGCTGGATTCTTGTTGTTGTAACGAATGAAAAGGGTATTGAGAGCAAGAAGTGGATTCAAATTAACGAAGAGAATAAGAATATATCTGTCAATGCCCCGAAAAACGATGGGAAAATATGGGTAACATTTAGCGGGATGCATGATTTTAATCAAAAAGTCAGCACTGTCACTGTGATTCCGGAGAATGCCACAAGAAAGCTTTCGGTGAAGGCGGAGACTTTCCGTGACCATATTTCATCCGGAGACAAAGAACAATGGAAGTTTAAATTCTCTATAAATGACATGGCTGTAGGGAATGTGCCGGCATTTGCCGTCATGAGCGATAAGTCGCTCAATGCCTTATCTCCATTTGCATGGAATTTTAATGTGGGGAGAAACTTCACACGGCTTACAACTTCCATGACAGTTTCCACGGCGGGCAACATTTTCACAAGCGCAAGGTTTTCAAAGGAGTTGCGTTATGTGGATATTGCGGACCCGGTTCCGGAATGGATGACTTATGGATATAATTTAGGAAACAGCGGAAGAAACTATTTTGGATTAAGGTCCACCTCTGCAACAATGATCAGAGGAGTTCAGGCAAAAGCAGCCACAAACCGTGTTGCCGAGACAGCAGCCGCAGATGAAATGTTTTATTCCGTAGAAGAGCAGGCAGCTCCAAGATATGCCAATATGTCGATGAAGAAAATGTATTCGGCAGATGCAGTAGAGGAAGAAATGC
>JAIDJJ010000412.1 GCA_029052265.1 Muribaculaceae bacterium | reverse complement strand
CAATACTTCGGTTATTTTTTGAGAGTTTATTAACGGCTCCGAGGAGCCAAATGTTTAATCCGTTAAAAATCTGATGTTTAGCATGAAAATTTAACGCTAAAAATTTGGTCAAGTCGCTGAATTTTAGTAACTTTATGGTATCTGACCACACATAAAGCTATGCTGATTTTCGAACTACTTGTCTAGTCCTGAAAAATCTTTAACTCTTTAGTCAAGATTTTTCAGGACTAGACAACTTGTCAAAGAACTCTTTGGCTTGGCGGTGGATGCCGCTTAGCCTATGAATAATTTTTTAACGAACTATTGATTAGTGTTTTATGCTCTTTTTGATAGCGTTCAAGACGTGCATAATCTTTCTCGGTCGGGTCTGGGATTCGGCTTATAGCCATATTGTTTCTTAGATCGTGCAGCTTGACTTTCAAGGCGAGAGAATTTCTTGAGATACGGCTGATGTATTCTTCTCTTGAAGCGGCGGGATTATGATTGAGAAGGGTCAATGCCGTTTTGATTTCATCTTGCTCCTCTGAGGTCATGACATGTGTCCTTTCGCATGGATATGGATTACTATGACATTCGACTTTTATGTTGGAATTTTATACCGAAATTAAAGCAGCTTCTTTAATTCTTCCATGTCAGGGAGAGCCTCGCGTAATTTTTTCGGCATTTCTTCGCTGATACGATAAGTGGCTACACCCATAGGTTTGGCATAGTCTTGAATGACATACTCAACAAAGTCTTTATTGGCGTTTTTGCACAGCACGATTCCGATTGATGGATTCTCGTGCGGTTTTTTTACCTTGTCATCAAGGATGCGAAGATATGTCATAAGTTGGCCAAGATAACCGGGTTTGAAATTTCCGGTCTTAAGCTCCACAACGACCAGGCAATTCAATTCTCGATTAAAAAACAACAGGTCGGGAAAGAAATCCTCAGAAAATGCCTCCAGATGATACTGGTTTCCTACGAAAGCGAAGTCTCGTCCGAAAGTCATGATGAATTTTTTGATGTTGTGGATTATCTCCTTTTCCACAACCCGCTCATCGATGTCTTGAATGTCACGAATCCCGATTTCCTCAGTATTGATAAAATCGAGCAGATACTCATCCTTGAACATATTTAGAGCCTTGATAGCATCGCGACTATCTTTGATCGTTACGCCGAAGCTTGATGGCATTGCACCATATTTATCGGCAGCATTATCCTTAATTTGTTGTTGAAGATATTTGGTATTCCAACGATTCGCTAATGAAAGTTGTATGTACTTCAATCTTTTTGATGCATCTTTCTCTCCATTTAAGATAGCTATGTGATGGGTAAAATCAAGAGATAAGAATGATTCTAAATCGTCAGTCGTAACTGACGATTTGACAGGAAGCAATAAGGATGTTTCAATTTCGTCAGTTGCGATTGACGAAATTAGCGTTGAGATGACCGATTTATTGAAGACAGGTTCCCATTCCTCATAGAACAGCCTCATGTTCTTGAGATTAGTTTCAGAAAATCCTTTCAGACCCGGTAATTCCTTACGTAATCGCTCTGAGATTGTTCTTATTGCCCCGGTTCCCCAGAAGCCTTCGCGAGAGTTTGCTGAAATATATCGTCCTATACCATAGTAAAGTGAGAGCATTTCACGGTTGATTAACTTCGCTGCCTGATACTGACTGCGAAGGATTGCGTCTTTTATTGTCTGGACAGCGACGTTATAATCCGCCGAGTGTTGCCGAATGGTTGTTTCTTTTGCCATAATGATGCAAATATACTGATTATTTGTTGATTGCAGAAATTTTAATTTGATTTTTTATGCCGAGATTTCATGTGATGGCGTTTGATGGGTTTTGTAGTATTGAGTTATGATAGTGGCAAGGACTGCTCCTTTGGAATTTAGTGGTGTAAATATGTTTATTTTATCAACTTATTTTGTTACCTTTGCGCATGCAATCAATGGATCCGAAAGACAGCCTGAATATTATTGGAAGAATGATGTCTGACACTCGTCGCAGTGTCTTGCTCCATTCTTATATCCCTTTCCTTACATGGGGATGGTGTACTGTTGCCATTTCATTACTTGTGTATTTTGTAGTAAAATTCACCGGGAATACTTATGGTAATTTATTATGGTATATCCTTCCGGTTTTGGGAATATTGCTTACAAGATTATTCAGACCCCGACAGAAATTGATAAAGACCGGAATCTCGGAATCGTTAAAGAGTATCTGGTGGATGCTTACCGTATTGCTGATATGTTTTTCAGTCACATCATTCTTCATCCCGTTCAATGTACTGTTCTTTATCCTTCTTCTTTTGTCGATAGGATCTTATGTGACGGGTGCGGTGATTTCCTATCCGTTTTTGCAATATAGTTCGGTAGCCGGCTTTATTGTGTCTTTCCTGCTGTTGGTGATTCCGGGGTTAAACAAGATTCCGGTATTTGCGGCGGCTGTGGCTGTCATGATGATAGTGCCGGGTGTTAAAATGAAACAAGACCTTGATAAATTATGATAGAACTGAACCCTATAATACATTCGCAGCTCCGGTTGTCGATTCTCTCCATTTTAATGAGCGTGGAGGAAGCGGATTTCATGTATATCAAGCAGAAAACTGATGCCACAATGGGGAATCTCAGCGTGCAGATCACGAAACTGGAGGAGGCGGGATATATAGAGACGGAGAAGACGTTTCAGGGGAAACGTCCCAGGACAGTGTGCCGTATGACCGAAACCGGTAAATCCGCATTTATTGAGTATGTCGACACCCTCCGGGAGTATATAGCCCCTGCGATATCCAAAATCGAAAAAACTTCAGACAATCCATCCGGCAATGATCTTTGTCCTGAGTTGGGACTGCTCCCATGATGGCCTCCAATTAAGAACTATTCCAAAAGTTGGAATAGTTCAAAAAGGGGGTGGGGGATTATGGGTTGATTGTTTTGAGTTTGGCGTCGAGGAGATGGCAAGCTTCATCGTCTTTGTTGCGTTCGAGGCATGCCTTGCTGCCGACAACTATGAAATGGTCTTTTGCCCTTGACACCGCCACGTTCATCAGTTCATGGTTGCTTTTGATAAATACAGGATTATCATTTTTACCATATACCATCGAAAAAATAACGATGGGACTTTCCGCGCCCTGAAAAGTATGTACCGTACCGGCAGGGAATTTTCTAAGATAATCGTCCTGATGAATCAAAGTGCTTTGAGCCTTGAAAGGGGTGATGATATTTATCAGCTCTGTAATCTTTTTCGGCTTCTTCGTAGTACTATAGGCTTCCAATATGGCTGATTCATTAGCTTTTATCCAATTCTTTATTACCTCGATTTCCCCTTTGTTGAACCGGCTTCCATCTTTGACATTACTTGGAGATTCATTGATGTATATACCCATCGGTGGCAGATTTTTAATCACACAACTGTCGGCAGATGATCCGCGTCGGGGAGTAAGTTCCCCGCCATAGATCAATTGGTTGGAATAATCTATTATTTCATCCACGCATCTCCTGTGTTCGTTAAGGAACAATCCGTCTTTTCTGACGCCTTGAGTGCTGTTTCTCTCAAACGGGCATCTCTTTTCGGCAATAGCCATAACACTTGATTTGCAACAAGACAGAAGATTGTGTTGAGAATCGGAGGCATCTCTCTTGACATTCTTTTTCCAATAATCCTCATCTGTTATCTCCGGCACACTATACACAGGCGGGATCTGTTTTACGTCACCCACAACAATGGCTTTCTTTGCCAAGGCAAAAGTAGGTAATCCGATTTCCGGGCTCACCTGACCGGCTTCATCCACAATCAGCAAATCAGCAAATTCGTAATTATAGTTGCGTTTCCCGTCTTTTTTATGTTTAGTTTCGAAAAGTTTAGGTGTCCTGAAAAAAGTGGAGACAATGCATGGACATATGTATCTGATTTCATCAAACAATTTATTTCCATATTCCCTATTCAAATAATTTGTTTCTTTCCGTTTCGATTCAAGCCTTTTGATCCACTGACATTCGTTATAGTGTACCGCAAGCCAATACAGCTTATATCTCACCGTCAAGTCAAGAAGACAATCAATAAATTCGGCATTTGTTTGTCTTTTTGTCAAATTGTTATCTAAATAATCGTCAATAAATTTATTGATCTTTTCATTATTTCCGTATTCATTTTTAATATTCTCAATCTCTTTCTTCAAGGAGTCGGCAGAATGTGTATTGCCGGTTATCAGATTGTCTATTTTATTAAGTTGGCACAGACAAGTATCCATCATTTCTGACAAAAGATCCATGATGGACTCTACATTTTGGTGGGTTCCTTCAAGAACTGTGTTTGCACGATTATAGAAATCAGAAGAATCTTTGAAATATCGCATACGTAGTGCCCCATAATTGCCGCCTCCATAGGCATCGGTTATAAAATAATCCTTTACCCTTTTGGCTCCCACAGAATTTGAAGGGAGATATGCTGCCATGGGTACAAATTTTTCTACACCGTCTGCATCATAACACAGCCATCTGCTATCCATCCTTACATTGGAAGTATCTTCATTCGACGATGAAAATGCATCAATTATGTTGGTGATAGCCTTGTTGTTGGAGGAAGTGGCAAGAATCAAAGGGGAGGTGGGTGAGTCGGGGTTGTTTCTCGCATTGAGTGTTGACCAAACAAGCATATCTGCCACAATACTTTGTAGCATTGTGGTCTTGCCGGTTCCCGGAGGTCCGGACACGGCAAGCACTTCACCATCTTTCAGATCATGAAAACAATGCACCGCATTCCGTTGGGCGTTTGCCAATGGATATTCATTTTTCATTTGACCGACGTGTCTTTTTATTTTTGTGCCCGAAGAATGTTTTGCCAATGTTTTCTTTCCGCGTCTGTCAAGAAGCATAGATTCGAGGAGCGGCAGCTGTGTATTGGTATCCGATACGATATTAAAAAGCAGATTGTTAATGTGATTTGTGGCAAAGACGGTGTCATCTTTCA
>JAIDJJ010000411.1 GCA_029052265.1 Muribaculaceae bacterium | reverse complement strand
TAATTAATCATTCTACATTTATAATTCATCACTCATCATTCATCATTTATAATTCATCATTCATCACTCATCACTCATCATTCATCATTCATCATTCATCACTCATCACTCATCATTCATCATTCATCACTCATCATTCATCATTCATCACTCATCATTCATCATTCATCACTCATCATTCATCACTCATCATTCATCATTCATCATTTCACATTGTTTTCCAAGTCGAATTTTCTCGCAAGCGGGATATTAAATTCGAAATCATATAGAGTCAACTTACGGAGCTTATAGTAGCTCCTCCAATAATTCTTGAGAGCCTCGATATAATTTTTATTTGCTTCCTGCCGCCTGGTTGATGCGAGCGTCATGCTGCTCAAATCCGTCTTCCCTATCATAAATCTCTGACGGGTCTGATCATAAGCCATATCCGCAAGATCCATAGCCTCCTGAGCCGATTTTATCAATTCAAGTTGGATATTGAAATCATCTACAGTCATTGCCACGTCCTCCTCCAGGCTCTGCTCATCCTGGCGGGCAGCGATCTTGGCAACATCAAGATTGCTTACAGCCATATTATACTTACCTTTTCTCACCCCCCAGTCTATCAATGGGATCGTAAGCGAAATCGACACCAGGTCCTGACGCAAAAGATGGCGGTAGGCGTCGGGAAATTTATCACCGCCCTGATTGAACCCCACACTTGCATTGAGCGAGGCGTTGAAACGGTTTTCCATTTTCGTACGGCTTACATTACTCTGCGCCTCAAGGATGGTCTGCTTGTGTCCCAAAAGTGTGGGACTGTTGTCTTTGGCATAAACAAGAGCGTCAGCAAGAGGGATAGTGCGGGCCACAGGTAAGGAAGGAAGACTCACCTCTATCTCTGAGTTCTGATCCATCCCTAAAAACGAGGCAAGTGACGCATTCGCACGCTTAAGCGATATCCTGCTGTTTTCAAGCGAATTTCGGGCATTAACAAGATCAAGTTTCAAGGTAAGCAGCTCTGCTTGAGAAATTGCAGCGATCTTAAATCTTCGTTCCCCAAGCATATAAAGTGTGTCAGACGAAGCCAATGTCTCCATTGCGAGACGATGTTCGGTCTGGGCGAGCGCGAGATTGAAGAAAAGCGTCACTGCATTCTCCGAAACACTCTCCATATTGTAGATATACTCCTTTTTGATCTTCTCATATTTTATCGGTTCTATCTTCTTTTCCCATTTAAACTGATTGTACCCGAGTAATTGCTGGTTATAACCTATCCTCACAGGCACACTTGAAAACTGGGAATAGGTGCTCGCCCCCATATTGCGCATGAAATCGAGATCAGACTCTACAAAAAACGTACCGCCGAGCCAATCGAAGTTTTGCGTCACATTTAAACCTGCCGAAGCGTAATACGATTGCTGGGCACGGTAGACATCTATATTGTTTTCAAAATCATAACGGGAAGTGATGTCGCGGTAATAACGTGCCGGGGTCAGATTTAATGAAAGACTCGGCAGACGGTTGGCTCGGAACGAGCGGTATTCCCAATACCCCGCCTGATAAAGATTTCTGTAGCGAAATGCAGACAGCGAACTGTCGGAAGCAATCTCTATCACCTTTTTAAGATCAAGCTTCACAGGACGGGCGGCATTCACCGCGCCACACATGCCTACCAGAAGCACCACGGGGAGCAGCATTGATCTTATATTTTCCTTACATCGTATTGATTCAAACATTTGCAATTTTCTTTTCATCATTTTTGTAGATAAGCCAGTAAATAAGAGGTATGATAAATACGCTGACAAGTGTGCCCACCACCATCGAACCGATCATCGCTATGGCGAGCGGTCGTTGCAGCTGGCTACCCATATCGTTGGAGAAAAGGAGCGGCGCCATTGCCAGGATAGTGGTGAGAGATGTCATCAGAATCGGGCGCAGACGGCGGGAGCCTCCGGTATGGATTGCCTTAAGAAGCGGCATCCCTTGCGAGCGCAGGGTGTTGATTGCATCAAGCTTAAGGATTGAGTCGTTGACAACAATACCGCATGTCACGATTATACCTATCGCCGACATGATATTAAGCGTATGTCCGCATATCCAAAGTGTCAGAAGAGCGAAGGCAGTATCGAGAGGGATCTCCAGCAATACTATCAGAGGCTGTATAAAACTTTCAAACTGGGCACAAAGTATGAAATACATCAACACTATCGAAACAATAAGAATGAGAACCATCTCGCGCATCATCTCCGAATTGGAGAAAAAAGCGCCGGTGATTTCCGCCTCCCAGCCTTTGTCTTCCTTAACCACCTTCCAGATCATTTCGACAGT
>JAIDJJ010000410.1 GCA_029052265.1 Muribaculaceae bacterium | reverse complement strand
CCTGCAACCGTCACCAGGTCGGATATAGAGGCGGAGTTGTCGTTTGCCGAAGATGATACTGAAAAGTTTGATTCCGATAAACCGATCATACTTGTCATAGATGACAACCGTGACATACGCCGGATGATAAGGGATCTGCTGGAGGACAGCTATAATATCATCCATGCCGGGGATGGGTTTCAGGGGGTCAGAATGGCGGTGAAGTATGTGCCTGATCTGATTATATGCGACGTTATGATGCCGGAGATGGACGGTATGGAATGCGTACGTCGTATAAAGGATGAGGTTTCCACGTCTCATATTCCTGTCCTCATGCTGACTGCCTGCACTCTTGACGAGCAGCGGGCGGAAGGGTATGACAACGGTGCCGACGGCTATTTGTCGAAGCCGTTCAGCGGTTCAGTCCTTGCGGCAAGATGTCGCAATCTTCTCCTCAACCGGAAACGAATAAGCGATCTCTATAAAAACGGGGTATCACAGCCGATAGCCGGGAAGGATAAGACCCGGTTGCCACAGTCAGGTATCAAAACGCCGAATGATGTGGAGAGTGAATTTTATTCCGGATTTGTAAAAATAGTGACATCACGCCTTTCCGACACGAGTCTCAATATTGAGGAGATCGCGTCAGAGATGGGATTAAGCCAGTCACAGTTTACAAGGAAAATAAAAGCCCTCACCAATTATACGCCGGTTGAAATAATCCGAAAAATGCGTCTTAAAAAAGCGAAGACACTTCTTGCCGGCACCGAGAAGACTGTCGGTGAAATTGCTTTTGAGGTAGGGTTTAATTCTCTTGCATATTTTTCTAAATGTTACAAGGAAGAGTTCGGCATATCTCCTTCGGAGCTCCGAGGAAAGAAATAGCCTTGTAATTCATGATATTTATTTCCGATTTGCGCTGTAAAAAATGATGCGCGGATATAAAAAATGTTGACTCATATAATATATATGTATTGACATATAGTATTTTATATGCGATGCTTCAATGTTTTTCCATGCTTCATGACCGGATGCGGCGGCAAGCGGACCAAAGTGTGCGGGCAAGTTGCCAGGCAGTTATATATTCATTATTTATATCTTTTATACCACTGAGGGAAACAGTAAGAAATTCCTCAATGTCTTCATAATTTGTCGCCTTTAAGATATTGTTTTGTAGGAATATCTATAAGGATATTTTTGAATCCGGGCGGTATTGTTTATAAAAAATCAGCAAACATTTGAACAATATGGGAATGTTCAGAAAAATTATGGGGTAGCCAACATATGTTATATGCCATGATTTGGAGACGGCATTAATTTTGCGGCAGAAATTTTAACCAAAACTAACATAACATGAAAAAAGGAATCCTCAGCGCACTCATGCTCCTGCTCACGGCAGTCATGATGCATGCACAGGAAATCACTGTGCACGGGAAGGTGATCTCACGTGTTGACAACGAACCTCTGATCGGTGCCACCGTGAGATGCGCAGACAGTAATAAAGGGACAGCCACCGACATCGAGGGGGAGTTTACCCTGAGTGTAAAGGAGGGGACATTGTTGACAATTTCCTACGTGGGCTATAAGACCGCCGAAGAGAAGGCGGCTCCCGAAATGACAATCTATCTTGACGAAGACACCGGGCTCCTTGACGAACTCGTGGTGGTGGGTTACCAGACCATGAAAAAGGCAGACCTCACGGGCGCAGTTTCGGTGGTATCTACAAAATCTCTTGAAACAAGTTCCGACAGTGATCCTATGCGTGCGCTTCAGGGCAAGGTGCCGGGAATGACTATTACTGCAAACGGCTCTCCAAGCGGTACGGGTGCTGTAAGGATCCGAGGTATCGGTTCTTTCAATGCTTCTCAAGACCCTCTTTTCGTAATTGACGGTGTGCCCACCACAGCCACACTCAATTCTCTTAACATGAATGATATCGAGAGCATGCAGGTGCTCAAGGATGCCGCTTCGGCTTCAATTTATGGTTCAAGAGCGGCAAACGGTGTGATCATCATCACTACTAAAAAAGGTAAAAATTCAGGTGAGGGCAAGACAAATGTAAGTTTCTCTGCCAACTTCACGACCCAGTTCTATTCTTCACAATCGAAGATGAAGCTGCTCAACACTCCCGAATATGCCACTGCAATGGCTCAGGCGGCACTTAACGACGGTCTTGATCCTGCCGCATACGCTTCAAGCTACGGTCTTAACCTTAATGCCACATCCGGTTATCCTATAAAAGTATATAATATAGCTACAGGAGAATATCAGGATTATATGGTCAACGGGTATTACGACGGTTTTATCAACAATAAACGCACGATGAGGATGTCTAACACCGACTGGCTCGACGAAATTTCACGTACCGGTTTCTCTCAGCACTATGATGCCTCAGTGTCGCGCGCTTCCGAAAAAGGTTCGACATTCTTCTCTCTCGGTTACAAGAAAAACGAAGGTATCCTCAAATATACGAATTTTGAGAATATCGCAGCCAGAATCAACACTTCCTTCAATATTTCCCCGGTATTGACAGTGGGCGAGAATTTCACCCTCACCTATACCGAGCAAGTGGATTGCCAACCTCTTGAAAACGCGTTGAAGATGCCATCTTCTGTCCCGGTGTTTGAAATTGACGGCACCACCTATGCCGGTCCGGTAGGGAGTATGGCTGACCGTCAGAACCCGCTTCGCGAGCTTGCTTTCAATAAAGACAATGCTCTTAACGTGTGGCGTCTTTTCGGAAACGCATATATCGATATCAAACCGATAAAAGGTCTTTTGCTTCGTTCAAATTTCGGTCTTGACTACGATGCCGCTTTCATCCATTCCTACAACTATACGTTCCACAGCGACATTGTGAACAACGACACCAATTCGACAACACTTTCTCAGGCGAACGACTCGAAATGGACCTGGACAAATACCGCCAACTATAACTTCACACTCAGTAACGATCATGATTTCACCGTCCTTGCCGGTATGGAGATGTTCCGCCAGAGCAGGATCGATTTTTCCGGGTACAACGAAAACTACGATATAGAGACTCCTGACTATATGTATCCCGATGCATCTTCCGGTGTGGAAAGATCGACAGGTAACAAGTCGGCTTATGCTCTTGTGTCATTCTTCGGCAAGGTGGACTATAATTGGAAAGACCTTCTTCTTGCTTCTTTCACAATACGTCATGACGGTTCGTCTCGTTTCGGCAGCAACAACCGTTACGGTACTTTCCCGGCAGCGACACTCGGCTACCGTCTTTCAGAAAATATCAACAAGTCTTGGCTTGACGATCTCAAAGTCCGTCTGTCATGGGGTAAGACCGGCAACCAGGCTATCTCCAACACAGCACGATATGCCCTCTATATAGCTGATTATGGCAATGACCGTGTCACTTCCACCGCCTACGACCTCCTTCTGCAGCAGAGCGGTATCTTCCCTTCAGGCTATTATGCGAGCCAGACGGCAAACCCCAACCTCAAATGGGAGACCACTATACAGTACAACGCCGGTATTGACTTCGGATTCTTGAGAAACCGTCTCACAGGCTCGTTCGACGCCTATATTAAAGATGTGAAAGATATGTTGATCATTCCTGCATATCTTGGTTCAATGGGTGAAGGGGGTGCATCATGGCTAAACGGTCCATCACTCCGCAACTGGGGTATGGAGTTCCTGATCGGATGGCGTGATGAACTTGCATGTGGTCTCGGCTACCGTGCCGCTCTCAACTTCGACTTCTTCCGCAACCGCGTCACTTATCTCCCGGCAACAACTACAGGTTCATACGTGCATACCACCACAGAAAACCTTGTTCAGTCACGCCGTCCTTTCGGTTCGATCGTAGGTTACGTGTTCGACGGACTTTTCCAGAGTCAGGAAGAGGTGCTTGCATACGGTCAGGACAACGCGAGAGTGGGTGGCATGAGATATGCCGATCTTAACGGTGACGGCAAGATCACAGCCGACGACCAGACATGGATCTTCAATCCGGTTCCTGATCTTTCCTTCGGTCTTAACGTTGAACTTAACTATAAGAATTTTGATTTCCAGATGTTCTGGCAGGGTGTGCTCGGACAGGACGTCTACAACAACCAGAAATTCCAGAATGACTTCTGGAGCGTGACCGATGCCGGCAGCAACAAGGGTGTCCGCGTGCTTGATGCATGGCTCCCCAATGTAAATGCCAATTCCACTATCCCTATGCTGACCACAAACAATAAGGGTGACGAAGGGAGGGCATCATCCTATTTCGTGGAAAACGGCTCATACGCCAAGCTCCGCACTCTTCAGATCGGTTACAATCTTCCAAATTCTCTTCTTGATAAACTCCGCATGAGCAAGGCGCGTGTCTACGTTTCCGGTCAGAACCTTCTCACAATCAAGAGCAGCAGCCTTACCTGCACCGACCCTGAAAACCCCAATTGGGCATATCCTATCCCGACTTCAGTTTCATTCGGACTTCAGCTCGATTTCTAATCTTAAAAAATCCAGACAATCATGAAATCAATCAAGATATCTCTTCTTTCCTCAATGGTTGCTCTCTGCATGACAGGTTGCAACGATTTTATCGACGTTCCTCCAACCGGAGTGGTCGATGGTGATCTGGCTTATTCCCAGCCCGACAAAATGGTGAATGCCGCCTATGCCTCTTTGGGCGACTGCTGGTATACATATCCTTTCAATCTCTGGCCATACGGCGACCTCTCTTCAGACGACTGCCTGAAGGGTGGCGGCGGCACTACCGACACCGGCTATCATCCCATGGAGATCTGGTCTACCCTTACATCCACTCCCGGCGAACTTGATGAGCTCTGGTATCGTCTCTATTGCAACATTTCCCGTTGCAACCGTGCTCTTGTCGCTCTTGAGCAATATGGTGTGGAGAAACTTGGAGAAAAGACAGCTGCTCAAAGAGTGGGGGAGGTACATTTCCTCCGTGGTCACAGCTACTTCAAACTTCTCACAATGTTCCGTC
>JAIDJJ010000041.1 GCA_029052265.1 Muribaculaceae bacterium | reverse complement strand
ATTCACGTCATGCAAAAATCCCGGCTCTTTTACAAGCTGTTCCATTCTGGATTGAATCTCCGAATCATCATAAGGGGCTATGTCGCTGAAATTATATTCCTTTTGACTCATTATATCTTGACATTTGTATGCAAAGTTAATGCTAAACAACCTAAAAATAAAACAATCCTTCTTAAATTTTCTTCATCCCCATTATTTGTTGACAAATTATTTCAATCATCTTTCCGATAGACCCTCCATTTTTCAATAAGTTTTGTCATATCTGCAGGCAATTCCGACTCGAAATTCATCTCTTCCCCTGTACGGGGATGCACAAATCCAAGAGTCCTGGCATGAAGAGCCTGCCGAGGGCATGTCTGAAAACAATTTTCAACAAATTGTCTGTATTTTGCAAAAGTAGTTCCTTTAAGTATGCGGTCTCCGCCATAACGCGCGTCATTAAACAAGGGGTGCCCCTTGCTGAGCATATGCACACGTATCTGATGTGTCCTCCCGGTTTCCAACACACATTTCACCACGGAAACATATCCGAAACTTTCTATCACTTCATAATGAGTCACGGCATGCTTGCCTATCCCGGGGTCATCAAAAACCGCCATCTGAAGTTTGTTTTTCGGATTCCTGGCAATGTTGCCAACAATTGTGCCTGACAGCTCTTGAAACTCGCCCCATACCACCGCTACGTATTCCCGCTTGGTGGTCTTATGGAAAAACTGGTTTCCCAGATGTGTTTTGGCATCCGGAGTTTTCGCTACTACAAGAAGTCCGGATGTATCCTTGTCGATCCTGTGCACAAGTCCGAGACGCGGATCGCTTACATCATAATCTGGATTGTCCTTAAAATGCCACGCAAGCGCATTCACAAGCGTCCCGCTATAATTTCCATGACCGGGATGCACCACAAGCCCTGCAGGCTTATCCACCACCAGCACGTCAGCATCTTCGTAAACAATCTCCAACGGAATATCCTCGGGTATGATCTCAAGTTCATACCGGGGTCGGTCCATCACAATACTCACGACATCTCCCGGCTTGACCTTATAGCTTGACTTGACCGGCTTCCCGTTGGCTATGACACATTGCGCGTCGGCAGCCTGCTGAATGCGGTTGCGCGAGGTCTTCTCCATACGGTCTACCAAAAATTTGTCGACACGTATCATCTGCTGTCCTTTGTCTGCCACGAATCTGAAATGCTCATACATTTCACGCCCGTCTACAGTCACAAATGACGGCTCGTCTACACTTTCGTCAAAAGATAAGGAAGTAATATCATATTCCTCCTCTGAATAATTTTTCATGTCTGTCATTGCACAAATACTGGATCAGGGTCTTCTGCGGGCTCGTCACCACCCTCCGGCAACTCTCCCGACACGTTGTATGAATCATCGGCAGTATCGGGTTCATTTTCTTCGGTTGCATACCGGAGATACTCCATATTCTGAAGGGAATCTCGCAACTCTCCCAGCTTACCGTCGTAGACCTCCACAACGATATTGGCATTCACCGGAACCTTTTCTGTCTTTCTGACCACCTTTCCGTTGGCAGAAACCTTTACTATGCAGTCATTGTCTCCAAGTATTTTCACAACACGGATATTTTTGAAGCCAAGCTCTTCAAGCCGAGCCATGCCTTGTCTGAACGAAAATCCTCTCAATGCATCATCATGGGGATTATTGTCATCGTCAATCACCACTTCTTTAGGATGCACGGCATTGATATAAAGGAAAATCTTTCTTCCCGGCTTTACCCGTGCTCCGGACTTGGGAAATTGCTCTATCACAAACCCGGGCTTCATCTCCTCTTTATATATCGAGTCGCGTATGTCGACACGAAATCCCTTTTCATGCAAAGTTTTCACAGCCTGAGTATACGACATGTTCTCTACCGGAGGAACCACATCGCTTTCCCCATGTCTTGTAAACAGCTGCAGACACAGAAAAACTATCCAGATGCCAAGAAATGCCACCAGGACAATCACAATAATGTTAGCCAGGACCGGATGACGCGCTATAAATCCGTCTTTTCCGTATTTTGTATTTTTTAACATATAATGCTATGTTTTTTCTATTTTCAGCCCCAAAGTTAGTCAAAATTTTCCTAACTCGGCATTTCTTCATTCAAAATTATTATATTAACTTTGCAACTCAAAGCGTAAAGTTAATGCGTAGATTTTTTTATTTCATACCGGTGCTCCTCATGATGGCGTCATGCGGAGAATACAATAAAGTACTGAAAAGCAAAGACGTTGACTATCGTTTCGACTTTGCCAAACGTGCTTTTGACAAACGGAATTTCAATCAGGCAGCCACGGTTCTTGAGACCATCTATACGCCATTGCGCGGCGGCCCAAACGGTGAGGAGGCTCTTTTCCTTCTTGCCATGTCGTATTTTGAAAGTAAAGACTATCTCAATTCCGGCTTGTATTTCAAGACATATTATTCCCGATATCCCAAGGGGAAATATACTGAACTTGCCCGTTTTTATTCAGGATACGGCTATTATCTGGATTCGCCCGACCCACAGCTTGACCAGTCGCAGACCATAAAAGCGATAGAAGAACTGCAAGGCTTTCTGGACTACTTCCCCAACAGCGACAGAGTCTCAATCGCCCAGAACGCAATTTTTGAGATGCAGGACAAGCTTACCCTTAAGGAGTTGCAGAATGCTCAGCTTTATTATAACCTCGGTAATTTCCTCGGCAACAATTATGAAGCTGCCATAATCACATCTCAAAACGCCCTCAAAAATTATCCTTACTCAAAATTTAGGGAAGATTTTGAAATGCTGATACTCAAATCACGGTACCAGGAAGCAAGGCTAAGTGTGGAGGAAAAGCAGGCAGACCGTTATCGGGAAGTAATTGATGAATATTATTCTTTCACCAACAACTATCCTGATTCAAAAAACCGCAAGGAGGCTGACAATATTTATGAGATTGCACGTAAACACGTGCAGGAATAACAAACACTACCCGATATAACATTTATAAACAACATAATTCACCATCATGGATTATAAAAAAACCAATGCGCCGCTCAACACCGTGACTCGCGATATGATCGCGATGGCTGAACAGACCGGTAACGTCTATGAAACCGTTTGCATCATCGGCAAACGTGCCAACCAAATTGCTGTGGAGATGAAAAAGGAGCTGGAAAAAAAGCTGCAGGAATTTGCGTCTACCGACAATCTTGAAGAAGTCTCTGAGAATCGGGAACAGATCGAAATCTCCCGGTTTTATGAAAAACTTCCGAAGCCCACTCTTATCGCTACACAGGAATATATCGAGCACAAGCTTTATTTTGCAAATCCAGCAAAAGAACGCGACCGTCTCAATGACTGATATCTTGTGTCACTACCGCATATGATCACTCCTGTCTATTAAAGGAGCAAAGCCGGAAAACTCCTTTCCGGCTTTTTAATTATCCTGTTTCTTCTTAAATCAAATGCAACCATTCGGACCGAGCATACACATTTTCAATCCGGACACTGATTATGCACTCGCTGCCGGGCGCAAGATTTATTCTCCTCCGGCAAAGATAGTCGCCATACGAAAGTCAATGGCTCTTTTCCCTGCCACTTTTGCTGCTCCGGAAGATATGATACTTCTTTTAGACAACTTATCCCCGGACCAAATTAAATCTTCTCCATATTTTCATGTAGCATCTGAAAAAAATCTTAAAATAGTCTGGCTGCAGGATATTGCCGACATGGTGTCTGTTTCGAAATCTGAAATTTCCATACGCCCCTGGGGATGGAACCATACCTTGTTCCGCACGTTGTGCCGGGCAGGCGTTCCGGAAGAACTCTTGAAATCACAGCAAAAGATAGACTCCATAAGAGCTCTATCTCACAGACGCACTGCCATACCATTTCGGAAATCATTGGAAATGTCGCTGCCCGATATTGAAATAGACCATGCCGTGGAATTGTTTACTGTAGAGGATGCCATTGATTTTGGAGAGGAACATCCCGGAGCATATTTTAAAGCACCATGGAGCAGTTCCGGCAGAGGTGTGGTCAATTCTTTCGAACTTACAGGACAAGGGCTTAAAGAATGGATGTCCGGAT
>JAIDJJ010000409.1 GCA_029052265.1 Muribaculaceae bacterium | reverse complement strand
GTTCCTGACTATCTCGACGACAGCAAACCTATTGAAGAAAGAGTGGAAGACGCTCTTTCAAGAATGACCCTGAAAGAGAAGGTCAATATCATTCATGCACAGTCAAAATTCAGCGCGCCCGGTGTCCCGAGACTCGGCATTCCGGAACTGTGGTGTACGGACGGTCCGATGGGAGTGCGCCCCGAGGTGCTTTGGGACGAATGGGAACAGGCTGGCTGGACCAACGACTCCTGCACCGCTTTCCCGTCGCTGACGTGTCTTGCCGCCACTTGGAATCCTGAAATGGCATCCCTGTATGGGAAAAGTATCGGCGAAGAGGCTCGCTTCAGGAATAAGGCGGTCTTGCTCGGACCGGGCATCAACATCTACCGCACCCCTCTCTGCGGAAGAAATTTTGAATATATGGGGGAAGACCCGTATCTTGCAGGGAAAATGGCTACGGATTATGTGAAAGGGGTGCAAGGAAACGGTGTGGCGGTATGCGTGAAGCATTTCGCCTTAAACAACAACGAGATCAACCGCCACACATCAAATCCTATCGTAGACGACCGCACCCTCTACGAGATCTATCTTCCCGCTTTCAAGGCGGCGGCGCTCGACGGAGGCGCGTGGAGCTTCATGGGTGGGTACAACCTGTTCAGGGGCGAACATGCAAGCTACAACCCAATCCTCATGAATGATATCCTTAAAGGGGAATGGAACTGGGACGGCGCTGTAATATCAGACTGGGGAGCCGTACACGACACCGGTACTGCCGTGACCGGAGGGCTCGACATGGAATTTGGAAGCTGGACCAACGGGCTTACAAACGGAGTCTCGAATGCTTACGACAATTACTGGCTCGCCAATCCATATCTCGAAGGGATCAAATCAGGAAAGTATTCCGAAGACGAGCTTAACGACAAGGTGAGAAGAGTGTTGCGTCTCACATTCCGTACGACCATGAACCGCAACCGCCCCTGGGGATCTATGGTAAGCGACGAACATAAGGCGGCTTGCCGTCAGATCGGCGGCGAAGGTATCGTGCTACTTAAGAACCAAGGCGATATTCTTCCTCTCGACCCTTCAAAAGGGAAGAAAATTGCTGTCATCGGTGAGAATGCCATCAAGATGATGACTGTCGGCGGCGGTAGCTCTTCTCTGAAAGCGGCGTATGAAATCACCCCTCTTGAAGGATTGAAAAAACGTTTCGGAAATGATTTTGAAATCGTCTACGAACGCGGTTATGTGGGCGACACACTCGGCGAATACAACGGCGTAAAAACCAATCAGGATCTCCGTGACTTCCGCACGGTGGAAGAACTAACAAGAGATGCCGTCAATGCTGCAAAAGACGCTGACATAGTCCTATTTTTCGGAGGTCTGAACAAAGCTAACCACAACGATGCTGAGGATTCCGACCGCCTTTCCATGGATCTCCCCTACGGGCAGAACGAACTGATCGAGGCTCTCACGAAGGCAAATAAAAACATCGTGGTTGTAAATATCAGCGGCACCGGAGTGGCTATGCCGTGGGTGAATAAGGTTCCGGCTATTCTTCAGGCATGGTATCTTGGCAATGAAACCGGAAATGCCATCGCGGATGTGCTCAGCGGTGACGTAAACCCCAGCGGAAAACTCCCCTATACCTATTATGCCGACCTCTCGCAGTGCGGCGCCCATAAACTAGGGGAATATCCCGGCACTCCCGCCAAAGATAAATTCGGCAACGATATCTTTGACATGCCTTACAACGAAGGGATATATGTGGGATACCGTTTTATTGATAAAAACAAGCTCAAACCCACTTTCCCCTTCGGGCACGGTCTAAGCTATACCACATTCAAATATGGCAACGCCACTGTCGATAAATCAAAAGGATCGAAAAATGACAAATTCATTGTATCGGTACCTGTCACCAATACCGGGAAGCGTGCCGGAAGCGAGATCGTGGAGCTTTACATCTCGGATACAAAATCTTCGGCAGACCGTCCGGTGAAAGAACTCAAAGGGTTCTCAAAAGTGTATCTCGCCCCTGGAGAGACGAAGACCGTGACTTTCGAGGTGGATCAACCCGCACTGAGTTTCTTTGATGCAGACAAACATGAGTGGGTATGCGAGGCAGGTGATTTCGAGGCTCTTGTCGGAGCTTCATCGGCAGACATCCGCTCTAAAGTAAAATTTACAATTGAATAAGTCAGAATTTTAAGTTGCGAATTTTGGGCTGTGCTTACTTCGTGCGCACCACACTCAAGATTTGTCACGAAATTTCCCTTTGCAGTAAGCTTTTAAGGTTATGAAAAGATTGTTTCTCATTTCAATACTTGCGTTTAATGTTTTGTTCGCCATCGCGCGTTCAGTCTCTCTTAACGACGGATGGATATTCCGGCATACTTCCACCGACGACTGGGAGCCGGTGAACCTGCCGCATTCCTGGAACGGGGATGCATACCTGAAAAAAGACTACTGCAAAGGGAAATCTGTTTACCGCCGGCAGCTGTTGCTTAATCCTTCGGATTCCATCCGGAAATTCTACCTGAGGATTGAAGGGGCGTCCAAAAGCTCCGAAGTGACTGTAAACGGGAAACCGGCAGGTCATCATGAGGGGGGATATACAGAATCTTTGTATCATATCACCCCCTATCTCTCCTTCTCCTCTCCAAACGTAATTGAAATCGCGGTAGACAACGACCGAGATGACATTCCACCAGTCTCCGGCGACTTCACTTTCTTCGGAGGCTTATATCGTGACGTGTGGCTTGAAGATTACGACCCGCTGCATCTCTCGCTACACCCTTTCGCCACCACAGGAGTAAAAGTGACCCCTTATCTCGAATATGGCATGGGGATGGTCAATGTTGATATCTCAGTCACCAACGAAGACGTTTTGCGCCGCGAAGGGATATTGAGAATCAATTTATTTGATCCGCAAGGGAACCTTATCGAATCTTTTGACAAGAAGATCAAAATGACACCGGGAGGTCAGCAGGAGATTTCTCATAAGTCCGGGTATATATTTAATCCGCAGCTCTGGTCTCCGGATTCTCCTGTCCTTTATCGGGTGGCGACCCTCTTGCGCGACAAAAAGGGGTCCCTGCTTGCCCGACGTGTGACTGATCCCGGCATACGGACATTCGGATTTGATGACACCGGACGTTTCATCCTCAACGGAGAGCCTCTGAAACTTCGAGGCATCTGCCGGCATCAGGATATGAAACCTTTGGGACCCGCCCTCAGCGACGAAATGCACAGGCGCGACATGATGATTGCAAAAGATATGGGCGCAAATTTCATACGTATCTCGCACTATCCGCAAGACCGCGCTATTCTTGAAATGGCTGACAAACTCGGGTTGCTCGTATGGGAGGAAATACCGGTGATCGATTATGTGCCCGATGATCCCGCATACGCGAGAAACGCAGAAATAAACCTGCGCGAAATGATTACACAGCACTATAATCATCCCTCAATCGTGATGTGGGGATATATGAACGAGATTCTTCTTAAAGTGCCCGGCGACA
>JAIDJJ010000408.1 GCA_029052265.1 Muribaculaceae bacterium | reverse complement strand
CTGCTGGCGCACAGACAAACCGGTGCTTTATTACCCGCTTGACAGCTGGTTTATCCGCACTACCGCAGCCCGCGAACGGCTTATGGAACTTAACGGCCAGATAAAATGGAAGCCGGCATCGACCGGATCAGGCCGTTTCGGCAAATGGCTTGAGAACCTTCAAGACTGGAATCTGTCGCGCAGCCGTTATTGGGGCACACCGCTTCCCATATGGCGTAGTGATGACGGCAGGGAAGAGATCTGCATCGGCAGCTATGAAGATCTCTACAATGAGATAGAGAAGGCTGTAAGCGCAGGAGTCATGGATAAAAACCCGCTAAAGGAGAAAGGGTTTGTTCCGGGAGACTACTCAAAAGAAAATTACGACAAGATAGATCTGCACCGTCCTTATGTGGATGAGATCATTTTGGTGTCTTCTTCAGGCAAGCCCATGAAGAGGGAACTTGACCTTATCGATGTATGGTTTGACTCCGGTTCCATGCCCTATGCGCAGATCCATTATCCTTTCGAGAATAAAGAGATTCTTGATAACAAGGAGGTGTATCCTGCAGACTTTATCGCCGAAGGTGTAGACCAGACACGCGGATGGTTTTTCACTCTCCATGCAATAGCCGGGATGGTGTTTGATACCATCTCTTTCAAGGCTGTAATTTCCAACGGACTCGTGCTTGACAAGAATGGCAACAAGATGTCAAAGCGTCTTGGCAACGCAATCGACCCGTTCAATAATATAGAGCGTTTCGGAAGCGACCCTGTGAGGTGGTATATGATTTCAAATTCTTCACCGTGGGACAATCTGAAATATGATGAGACCGGAGTGGCGGAAGTGAGCCGCAAATTGTTTGCGACACTGTATAATACCTACAAATTTTTCGCGCTCTATGCCAATGTCGACGGTTTTACCGGTGGCGAAGCGCCCGTTGCATCCGAAAAACGCCCGGAGATCGACAGATGGATTCTTTCGTTGCTTAATACACTCATATCCGAGGTCACTTCTGCTCTCGACGATTACGAGCCGACTAAGGCTGCCAGGGCGATAGAAGAATTTGTCAACGATAATCTGAGTAACTGGTATGTGCGGCTGAACCGCAAACGCTTCTGGGCGGGTGTGATGGACGAGGACAAATTGTCTGCTTATCAGACACTCTACACTTCGCTTAAGACAGTGGCACTGTTGATGGCGCCGTTTGCACCTTTCTATTCAGACAGACTGTATGCCGATCTTGTAGAGCCGGTGTGCGAGGTCAACGGTTATGCATCGGTCCACACCGCATTGTTCCCTGAAAGCGATTCCACACTTATAGACAAGGATCTGGAAGACAGAATGCGTCTTGCTCAGGAAATCACCTCAAATGTGCTTGCGCTCCGCAGGAAAGTAAATCTGAAAGTGCGTCAGCCGCTTCAGACTCTTCTTGTCCCGGTAGTGGATGCAAGGCAGCGCAAGGCGGTCGAGGCTTTGGAAGATCTGATCAAGTCTGAGGTCAACATTAAAGATCTTAAAATAGTCGATAATGAGGAGAGCGGACTTGTGAAGCGTGTTAAGGCTGATTTCAAAAAACTTGGTCCCAAGTATGGCAAGATAATGAAGCAGCTTGGCAAGGCTATTGCAGAAATGAGCCAGAAAGAGATTTCGCTTCTTGAAAAGGAGGGGACATTCAGATTTGATTCACTTCCCGGCGAACCTGTTGTGACAGTTGAAGACGTGGAGATTATACCTGAAGACGTTCCCGGATGGCTTGTTGCAAACGACGGTAATATCACGGTCGCTCTTGATGTCACTGTGACCCCCGATTTACGCAACGAGGGGATGGCGCGCGAGCTGATCAACCGTATCCAGAACATCCGTAAGGGCAATGACTTTGAGATAACGGATAAAGTGAAAGTGCGTCTTACCGACATTCCGGAAATAAAAGATGCCGTCGGGGCATATGGCGACTATATCGCAGCTCAGGTTCTGGCTGATTCAATAACTCTTGTGGACGGTCTCGACGGAGATGACTGTGTGGAATTGGATATCGATGGTTTGAAAGCGAAAGCTTCTGTATCTAAGAATTAAATCAATTGGTGACAAACGACAATACGAATGTGACGGCGGCATCCTCTCAGGATGTCGCCGCCCGGCGTATCTGGTTGGTGGTGGCTATAAGTATTGCCATAATCCTTGCCGACCAGATAATGAAAATATGGGTCAAAACAAGTTTCTATCTTGGTGAAGATCTCCCGATAACAAGCTGGTTTCATCTTAAGTTTATCGAAAACAACGGGATGGCTTTCGGGCTTGAGTTGTGGAACAAAGTTGTGCTGACAGTTGGTAGGATAGCCGCCGTGGCGCTTTTCATATGGTTTGTTTTACAGATAAAGCGGGCTTCTGGCATACGCACCGGATTTTTCGTGGCTATGGCTCTTATAATAGCCGGAGCTGCAGGCAATATCTTCGACTGTGTGTTTTACGGAATAATATTCAACAATCCTATGCCTCCGGAAATTGCGGTGGCTTTCCCGGAAAGTGGCGGTTATTCCGGATGGTTTGAAGGGAAGGTTGTTGACATGTTGTATTTCCCGCTGTTTTCTTTTCATTGGCCCGACTGGATTCCTTTTATCGGCGGCAGATATTACGAATTTTTTCAATATATCTTCAATATCGCCGACTCCTCCATATGTGTGGGGGTGGCGTTGCTGATATTTTTCTATTCCAATGACGCATCAAAAGCTTTTAATATAATCAACATGCGTTTTAGAGACAGAAAAGGATCAAGATCAGATGACCGAAGCAAATAAGCTACATATCAAGTTTTTCCTTTCAGGAGTGTGTCTGCTGTTCTCAGCATTGACTTCCGGATGTGACGACCGTCCGAAAGAAGTGCTCAGCGAGAAAAAAATGGTCAGGCTCATGGCAGACATGCAACTTGCGGAAGCCTATGTAAATATGTCGGGGCAACCGTCATCAAGAGGTGACTATCGTCTTGAAATGGGTCGTTCCGTGCTTGCAGCACATGGGGTCACTCAGGAACAGCTTGACACAACTCTGGCATGGTATGGCAGGAATCTTGATGATTATTCCGAGCTTTATGCCAAGGTAGACAAAGAGATTCTTTCCCGAAAGAAGAAACTTCTCAACATGACAGACGAGGAGCTGGAGATGGAAGAGAGCGATATCTTGTGGAAATATGGCAAGAACGGTGTCATTTCCAAGCTTGGCAATACCGATTCATGGATATTTTCAGTATCAGATCCTGATCTTCAGAAAGGCGACCGCTTGCAGTGGTCTATGCATATCACCTCTCCCGTGCAGGTGAACGGTGTTTTGGGTGTGGAATACGATGACGGATCTTCGGATGCCTCTTCAAGTGTCTTTATAGGAAGGAACAAACTGGAATTGACCTGTCAGACAGATACCGGTAAAACTGTAAAGCGTGTATACGGCACTATGCGGGCTAAGGATGAAAGCTATCTTCCGTTGTATGCTGACAGTATCTCCGTTGTGCGCCTTCCCTACGACAGTATGGAGTACAAGTCATTCCGGAATGCAAGACATTATGGTATACCTG
>JAIDJJ010000407.1 GCA_029052265.1 Muribaculaceae bacterium | reverse complement strand
CTGAGGACTGACAGTGCCATCAGGATTGTAAGCGAGGAAAGGTCCGCCTCCGGGTTCACCTTCATTTTTGACCATGCCGCATACACGGAAAGGACGGTTCAGTTTGCCATATACATAGGCGGCTTTCTCGTCAGAAGTCATTGTTCCCGTATTGTCATTAGTGATACAAAGCACTTTATGAAGGAAATCAATCATTTCGGATAGAGTGTCGTCAGATGGCGTCCCCTTGGACAGAATTTTGCAATATTCATCCGCCTTTTGTTTTACACCCACGAGTATTCCACCGATAACTTTTTTATACTTAAGTGTATCTGCCCGTAGGGAGTCAGGCACGACATTGTCGATATTTTTGATAAATATCACGTCGGCGTCAAGGTCGTTGAGGTTTTCGATCAGAGCACCGTGCCCTCCAGGACGGAAGAACAGACCACCTTTTTCACGGTAAGGGGTGCCATCCATATTGGCAGCTACAGTATCTGTAGACGGCTTCTGAAGACTTGTGGAAAGTTCGTAGACTACGCCGTATTCATGTTCAAGTTTCCCTTTGCATTCTTCAAATTTCATAAGCATCAAAGGGAGATGATCCTCACTGACTGTGAAATGGACGTGGACTTTCTTGTCTTTCCCGGAAGCATATTGAGCTCCTTCAGCCAAATGCTCTTCAAGTGCGGTGCGTGAAGTGCCGGGCACTTTATGGAAGTTAAGCAATGCTTTTGGAAGTTGTCCGTAATTTAATCCTTCCTTGTCTATAAGAGCCTTGACAATATCTTTAAACCTCTTCTCTTTAATAAGAGAATCAATGCTCATGCCATGCAGGGAAAGGCAGAGGAAATTCAGTTGAGGAAAGAAGGCGAATTTCTCGATCTCTTCAAAAAATTTTTTTAAGAAGTCGGAATCAGGTTTATCATTTTTGCCGTTGGCAAAAGCAAATAAATCTTTAAACATTCTCGATGCTGCGCCGCTTGCCGGCACCATTTTCAGCACCTTCCCACCGGCATTCAGGTATGCTTCCCACATTTTGTCAGCATGAATCTCCATATCGGGAGTAAGTACCGATATGCCATGCCCCGGTGTTGCGGGGGCTTCGATTTTCAGGTAGGGGAATCCTTGCGCCAGCATATTCAGCTCTTCCGCAAGTTTTTCTTCAGAGATACCTTTCGCATTAAGGATCTCGAGGTCTGTAGCATTTAATTCCATATCATTAATTATTTTGGTTTCGGTAAGCAGATAATTATATTAAGCAGCTGTTATTCCTGTTCAGTATTTATCGAGTCGTTGGCTTCAAGCATCCGTCGGCACACGTCTATTCTTCTTGAAAGCATAGGGATTTCGTTTTCAAGATGGTGGGCTTCAGATTGAGATTTGAATAAATTCCAAGTAGCGGCTATCATTTCCTTTTGGTCGGCTGGAACAGTGTAGCTGCCTGTCTTTTCTCCGTTGAAAAAAGAGAGCGTCACAGTGCGATCGGTTTTATCAGAAATCAGTTTACCGATCGAATCAGCAGAAGATCCGAAGAAACACACTGAATTAAGGGCGCTTGTGCGATAATTGAGAGCCTGGTCGTGCGGTACCACCGCACTTTCCATCTCCATTCCGTCGGCTCCTACGCTAATACGGTTGAAATGAGCGCCGGTAAGTGCTGCGATAATTTCAAATCCCTCATCCTGGGTGATTCGTGCCACAATACCTGTGCTGGAA
>JAIDJJ010000406.1 GCA_029052265.1 Muribaculaceae bacterium | reverse complement strand
GATAACAAAAAAATGATGGCAGATAAAGAAATAAAAAAAGAAGTAATTTCTGAAACAAGAAATGCACTTGACAACCTTTCTGCATATTTCTCTAAACTCAGAGATATCACATTTAACGATGTGGAGCAGATTCCGCTGAATGTGCAGAATATAAATCTATATGATCTGTTTGAAAACGTGATTTCGGCAATGACGTTCCCTGCAGGAAAGTCAATACTCATCAGAAACGATATCGACAAAACATTTGAAATCTCAGCTGACAAAACTCATCTATTTAATATTCTTAACAATTTTGTGGAAAATGCCGTCAAGTATTCCGGTTCTTCGGTAGATATAATTGTTTCTGCATTTCAGAACGAAGGAATGGCAGAGGTGAATATAAGTGATACCGGTAACGGAATATCTTCCGGTGACTTAAAACACATATTCAAACGCTTCTATCGAGGGAAAGCATCCGTAGGCGAGCAGCCCGGGATGGGACTTGGGCTTGCTTACGTGAAATTGCTTGTGGAAGCACACGGAGGGAATGTATCGGTAGAAAGTTCAGAGGGAAAAGGCTCTTGTTTCTCAATAAGGTTACCACAATGATACACAATGATAAAAGCTATTAAAATATTATTAGTTGATGACGATTTAAAAAATTCGATGCTCCTAAAACACTTTATCGAAGCAGAGGGGTTTGAAGTCATCTATGCAAACAATGGAAAAGTTGGACTGGAAATGTATCGGAATGTCCGTCCCGACCTGATCCTTCTTGACATAAATATGCCGGAACTTGATGGATTTGAAATGGCTCGCATCATCAGGCAAAATGATAAGAGGGTTATAATTTTCTTCCTGACTGACAGAACCGATAAAGTTGACAGGCTGCATGGTTTTTCATTAAAGGGTAACGATTATATACCAAAACCGTTTTATCCCGAAGAATTGATCGCTAAGATAAATGAGCGATTCGAAAGTATGACTGTGAATCAAGATATAGAGTATCAGTTGGGAAATACTGTTTTCAGACCCAACCTTTCATCTATAACCTACAATGAAGAAACACATTCACTGTCAGTACGCCAGACAGAGATTCTTCAGATGCTTGCTGAGAATATCGGTTATCCTGTGGAACGCGATCTGATCCTTGACAAAATTTGGGGCGATTCAAGCTATTCCAACTCTCTCGCATTAAATGTACAGATCACATATATCCGACGCCTTTTGACAGATCCGACTGTTTCAATAACGTCCATTAAGAAGAAAGGATACATTCTTTCGGTAGATCCGCATAAATGATTTAGTGAAGTATAGACTTTTTTCACAAAGCTGACTATAAGTTAATACTTGTATTGTTTTTGTTCTTTACTATTAAATACACACAAAAGTGTGCTTCCTTATTTAAATATAGTCATTAATTTTGTCGATGAAAAAGTTACACAGACTTTAAAATTTTGAGGAATCTCCTGAAAAATGTGAATGCATACACAT
>JAIDJJ010000405.1:3361-4022 GCA_029052265.1 Muribaculaceae bacterium | reverse complement strand
AGCCCAAAGCATCCGGGCTTTTTTCAAATACCTTTTAAAACAGGGCGTCATAACATCTAATCCAACTGCCGATCTAACCCTGCCCAAACTCGCAAAGAATCTTCCCGACAATATACGCATTGATGAAATCGAATCTATTCTTAGACAAGAAGAGGAGACGATAGAGGGAAACGACAGGGATGATACACTCGAAAAAGAGATACGAAGCCATCTCATTGTTGAAATGTTATATTCATTGGGGTTGCGCCGAGCCGAACTGATCGCCATTTCAGATCCTGACATAAGCGAGTCGGCTTCCGAAATAAAAATCACCGGCAAACGATCAAAACAACGCATTGTGCCGGTGCCAGCCATCCTTATGCAGCACATATCCAGATGGAGGAAAATTCGAGACTCCATATGGAACGAACTTGAATCTCCCCGACCGTTGTTTGTGGTAAAAGGAAAGCGTATCACTTCTTCTCAAGTATACACAGTGGTTAAAAAAGCCCTTTCATCTACTTCTGCCCGTCGTAAAAGTCCCCACTCGTTGCGCCACTCTTTCGCGACAGCCATGCTCAATGAGGGCGCAGACCTCAATTCGGTAAAAGAATTTTTAGGGCATGCTTCGCTCGCAACGACTCAGATTTATACCCATATTTCTTTTGCGGAAATGAAAAAA
>JAIDJJ010000405.1:0-3351 GCA_029052265.1 Muribaculaceae bacterium | reverse complement strand
GCAGCGTCATATTTGTATAAGAGAAATGTTTATGGTCAAAAAAAACAAAATTTAAATAAAATTTTTCTTGTTTTTAAGCAAAACTTTCAGCTTTATTGTTTATCTTTGTAAACAAAGACATCGGATTCATAAATCTCTTCCTATCTTAATGGATCCCCGCTCTCCGGTCTGAACAACCCATGAATGGCGCCCATTATGGCGTATCGACAATAGTAACCATAAATACAAAAAGTTATGGAAGTAAACATTAAAGCGATTCATTTCGACATTTCGGACAAACTTGTTGCATTCACCAACAAGAAAATTGATAAGCTCACCCGTCGGTTCGAGGTGATAAATGGCGTAGAAGTTAACCTCACACTAATCAAACCGGAAACTGCCATGAACAAGGAAGCCGGAATTAAGCTTCATGTCCCCGGGACTCCGGATCTTTTCGCATCAAAGACCGCCGACTCTTTCGAAGAGGCGATCGACCTTGCACTCAACGCTCTTGAGCCTCAGCTTGAGAAGTTGAAAGACAGGAAATAACCTTTTAATACATCCTGTGACTGCGCTGCGGTGGAATTCAGACTGACTGCAAAGGCAGATAAATTATATTTCTGCAAACCCGTTCCAAACGTCGCATCCACCCCGGCAATATAAATCCCTATTATAAAATCTGACACGTGGCACGCTTCCCCTGTGAAGAGGGCCACGTGATTTATCTGTAAATATGTCTGAATCATCCAATCCGGAAACCTCCTCAGCCCAAGATTCCATTCTGAAATCGAAAAGGAAGAAAAAAAATCTAAAGATGGCGGCTATATTTTTAGGCGTTGCCGTCGTGGTCGCGTGCGTACTCATGTGTCTTCCTTTATTGATTGAAAAGGCAGCACACGACGCACTGATAAAGATTCCCAGGAATGCTACCCATGAAATGGTACAAGATTCTATCACCAAATATCTCGATGATGAATACGCCGAAAAAGTTATGAAAGTCGCAAAACTGAGAGGATCTGAATTTGCGGAACGATACGGGGCATACCTTATCGAACAAGGGATGTCGCCGCTACAGGCAGAACACCGCTTGTCTCACGGAGCCCAGGAACCTCTCACTGTCACCATAAACCGATTCCGCACACTTGAGAATCTGGCAAAAAAAGTGGCGGTCAAACTCGATTTCTCAGCTGATGAGCTTATCAAGACATTGAAAAACGATGACGTTCTTTCCCAATACGGACTTTCTTCCGACCAGGCGCTGTCTCTTTTTCTGGAAGATTCTTACGACTTCTATTGGACAGCCTCCCCTATGGCATTCATTCAAAAAATAGGCGCCAACTATAATAAAATATGGAATGAGGAGAGAATTCAAAAAGCAAAAGACCTCGGACTCACTCCAGCCCAACTTATGACAATCGCCTCTATTGTGGATGAGGAAACAAACAAACTGGATGAAAAAGATGAAATCGGCCGTCTTTACATAAACCGATATCTCAAAGGAATGAAACTGCAGGCTGACCCCACCGTAAAATATGCTGTCGGTGATTTCTCTTTGCGTAGAATTTTAAACACTCACCTGAAAACATCCTCGCCATATAACACTTATCTCAACACCGGGCTTCCTCCCGGACCGATACGCACCACCAGTGTCGCCACCATAGATCAGATTCTCAATTCAAAGCCTTCAGATGCCATATATATGTGTGCAAAAGAAGATTTCTCCGGATATCACAATTTTGCAGCCACCTATAAAGAGCATCTTGCCAATGCAAAACGATATCAGGCAGCCCTGAACAGACGCGGTATAAAAAAATAACCCGCATCCCCCTAACTGCAGGGATTAATATTCCGAGACTTTGGTCAAGGAGCCTGATTCAAGAGTCTATAAGGAATATTTCTGAGTCTCGTTTTTTTTAACTAATTTTGCATTCGATATAAGCCCGGAATAATGGACTTTCGTTTGTTGATTGCAATAATAACCATTTTATTTCCGGCGGCAGCTGTGGCAACCGTTCCGACAGACTCCGCCGGAAAGGCTGCGTCTAATCCCTGGATAAATCTCCACTCCACAACAGCTGATTTTGCGCCTCCGTCAATTTCCGTAAAAGCAGCCACACCCCACAATGAAACCATCCGCCCTATGTCGGTCACAGACTCCGGAACATGGTGGTGGGATCTCGCAAAAAAAGGGAAACTCAACCTGCAGGACTCCACTGTAGTGTATCCCCCTTTTATCAAATTCTGTGTTGACATGTATAATTGGGGCGACAAATTTTTCAACTCCTATGATCCCGAATACGTGGTCGGCACCGGAAAAAGATGGAAAGTCCGGATACTTAATGATAATTGGGTCGACAGCTATTCAATGACTCTTCCCGGAAAATTAAATACGCAGATGCTGAGCAACCTTTATTCCAACATTGGCGGATATATTCAATACATGGCTGTCAGCGTCGGCACAACCTACGATATCGGAAGATTTTTCAGCAGCGATCCGATAAAACACAAGAAGTGGGAATTTGGCTTCAACTGTGCCCTGTTTAACGCGGAAATCTATTACCACGAAAATACAGGCGGCACATACCTGCGCAAATTCGGAAAATACAAAGGAGGAAGAATCTTTAAAATGAACTTTCCGGGTGTAGAACTTTACAACCTGGGGGTTGAAGCATATTACTTCTTCAACAACAAACGTTATTCTCACGGAGCAGCATACAATTTTTCCAAATTCCAGAAAAAGAGCCAAGGGTCATTCCTTGCCGGCTTCACATATTCCGATCTAAAGGTTGGTTTTAATTTTCATGAATTGCCCGAACCTTTGAAACCCTACCTCACACTTCCTCCAGAATCTTATCTTTTCCACTATAAATCTTATAGCCTCCTTTTCGGCTACGGATACAACTGGGTGATCAGGCCCCGACTCCTTTTCAACGTCACCCTGATGCCCTCCGTAGGACTCAGCCATTGCTATGAAGATTCGTTGGAAGGGAAAAAATACATGGTGGCAATGAATGTGAATGCCCGTGGATCATTAACCTACAATCTCGGCAACTTCTTTTTCAGCCTCATCGGCAAAATGAACGGACATTGGTACAAAAGCGTCACCTACTCCCTCTTCAGCTCCGTAGAAAACTTCTCCGCCAACATCGGCTTCCGCTTCTAAACAGAAACCACTGACTAATAGGGGCAAGGCGTCTCTCCGAGACGCCCCCCAAACGAAAATACTAACAAAACTCTGGGAGCAGGGCGTCTCTCCGAGACGCCCCCTCAAACGAAGATACTAACAAAACTCTGGGAGCAGGGCGTCTCTCCGAGACGCCCCCTCAAACGAAAATACTAACTTCTAAAATTACCTTATGCATTCTGCACGTG
>JAIDJJ010000404.1 GCA_029052265.1 Muribaculaceae bacterium | reverse complement strand
GACTGAATAAATATCATAAAGATGATGACAAAGACCTCAATGACAAGACAAAATAAATTTTAAACAGTTTCTAATATATCATTATTTCAATAATGCTGACCCTGACTTTGATATGAAACAAATCAATAACTCCGATGAGATGCAAAAGAAAAAGGGAAAAGACGACAAGTGTATCCCGCTCGCACATTTTGACCTGTGTGAGAACTGAGCTTACAATGGAGTGGTGACAAGTTTTTAATCAACCACGCCACTGGTTATGTTGAACTCTCTCTCAGAAAGAGTTCAACATAGACACTGTGATGTACGAATATCTTACACGAGCCGATTATCTTTCTCCTTCTATTTGTCGCATTGCCTTCATGGGACATTTTCTCACGCATTTGCCACACTCGATGCAGAGGTTGTAATCAATAACCGGGAAACCGTCTGAATCCTGTGTGATCGCCCCGACCGGACACGCTTTGATCAGCGGACAAATATGGTCGTGTGGACATATTTTCTTGTTTACTTGTATCATAGTAGCTTTTTGAAGCAAAATTAGTTCAATAATCTTGTTCTACAAAATAGATTTTATCTAATTTTGTATCGAATTTATCGAACATATGTGAATTTTATGACTCTTCAACAAATGGAATATATTGTGGCGGTTGACAAATACCGCCATTTTGCAAAGGCTGCTGAATCATGCGGCATCTCTCAGTCAACCTTGTCTTCGTTGGTTCAAAAACTGGAAAATGAACTTGACGTGGCGATATTTGACCGCACCTGCCATCCGGTTAGACCGACTGCTGTAGGCGAAGAAATTATCAGTCGGGCAAAGTTACTGCTGTTCAACGCAGCCCAGGTAAAAGAGCTGGTTGCCACACGAAAAGGAGAATCTGTCGGGAAGGTATCGTTTGGCATAACCTCTACTGTTGCCCCAATCGCGGTATTTTCCCCTTTTGCCATAGCAGAGGAGGGCGACAAGCGGTTTATGAAGCAGGCAGTGTGGAAACTCTTATAAAAATAGTTGACGAAAACGGTGGATATGCCATCATTCCGGAACTTCATGTACCTCTTCTCAGCAAATGCCAGCAGTCTCATGTCCGTGCGCTTACTAATCCCGAACCAAACCGAGAGATTGCCTTCGTAGTACATCGTAATTTCGTGCGTGAACGGCTCCTTAATATTCTTGCTGATGCAGTCAGAACAGTTATTCCTCCTGGTATGATTAATAAAAGGCTTATAAAATTCTCAATTAAACTTTGATAGATAAAATCAATTAAAGTATCTGTTTTATAGTTTGCGTCGATGTGTATGATTGCGTAAATTTGTTCCCTGAAATAATGACTCAGAATAAACATAGCACTTAAAATAAACATGACACATAAACAATTTTTCCGATCTCTCCCTCAAAAAGGATTTCCACTATACTGGATACTACTGGTCTATCTTGTCGTCGGTTATTTTTATCCGGTGATCGGTTTTCTTGCTGTCATATGCATGGTTGCACCTGTTGCGTTTGCCATGAAGAGAGGAAGATGGTGGTGTGGTAACGCCTGTCCCCGGGGAAATTTTTATGATCGCGTATTGGCGAAATACTCTCCTCACAAGCCGATCCCGGCATTTGTACGCACCAATGGATTCCGTATTTTCATGGTGATGTTTATCTTTACTATGTTCGGCATTCAGGTGTACCGGGCGTGGGGCGATTGGAATAACATAGGACAGGTATTTTGGACAATTATACTGATTACAACGATTGTTGGCATTACACTTTCATTTATTTACGCTCCACGCACATGGTGCTCATTTTGTCCTATGGGAACGTTGTCAGCATGGGTCACTCCCCGTAGTGGCAAGCTTCCCGGCAACTACCGCCGCATCATGATAGGAGAAAAGTGTACTACTAAATGTAAACTCTGTTCGGCAGTGTGTCCGATGCAACTAAAGCCTTATGAGAGCAGGAACAACGTAAACGGATTCCTTCATCCCGACTGCATCAAATGTGGACGCTGTGTAAAGGGGTGTCCCCTGAATGTTCCCGAAATGAAATCGTAGTTTCTATAAAGTGCATAATTCTTTGATGTTGAACTATGCCTTCCTTCGGTTGGATGTCAGTCGCTTTTCAATAATGTTGACGCCAACTTCGATATGAAATAAGACCCCTTCCCACAAAAAATGTTAATACTGTGGGAAGGGGTTTCATCAATATACTCCGATAAGATGCAAAATAAAAGGAGAAAGCATAGCTGTAAACAAACCGTTTAGTGTAAGTCCAAGAGATGAAAACGCGCCATACCGTTCGCTTCTTTCCATCGCTGCCGATGTGCCTACGGCATGGGCGGCAGTACCTATCGACAGACCTTGAGCTATAGGACTTTTTATCCTGCTGATCTTGATAATTTTAAATCCAGCCATTCCACCAAATATGCCGGTACATACAACCACAGCCGCCGTAAGGGAAGGGATTCCTCCTACTGCAGAAGAAATTTCCATGGCAATAGGTGTAGTCACTGCTTTCGGAGCCAATGACATTATCACTTCATGTGATGCTCCAAGCACTTTTGCTATCAATACTACGGATACAATACCTGCCACACATCCGGCAAGTTCTGAAATAAGCAGCGGTAGCAATTGCTTTTTGATTGTAGAAAGTTGTTTATACAAAGGAAGACCTAAAGCTACAACAGCAGGTTTCAACCAAAAATCAATATATTCACCCCCAGACTGATAGGTCTTATAATCTATATCAAACAGAAAAAGAAAACCTATCATAGCACCGATAGCCAATAAAATAGGATTCAACAATTTGATACCTGTACGTTTTTGAAGCAGCTGCCCTCCAAGATAAAACATAAACGTTGCTGCTATCAATAAAAATTTATTATTAAGGAAATCCATAATTATCCTATTTTTTGAAGTTCATGTTTGGAAGTGGATTTATGGGAAAACGCTTTGCGCACAAAACGATGAACCCACCCCGTGACAGCGATTATTATTATTGTGCTTCCGACAGAAGCAACGGCAATCGGCAACCATTCTTTGGAAATCAATCCCAGGCAATTCATTAATCCCACTCCTGCAGGGACAAAGAAAAAACCAAGATTACGAACAAGGAAATTGGAAAGTTTCTCCACATGACGTGGCTTTATTATCCCTACTTTCAGTGACGCAGCCAACAATATCATACCAATGATACTTGACGGGACCGGAACTCCAGTAGACCACACTATGAACTCCCCTATCGCCAGAAATAAAAATATTACACCAAATTGAAGTATCATATAATTTAAAATAAAAATATGTCTCCATGAATCTAAAAGTTTTCATGGGGACATATTGATTTGATTTGCATCAGCAAAATTAGTTTATTATTATCTATTGACCAAATTTCAACAATCAAAAGTTATCTTTTGTTCTGATTTAAAAGTTATCCTTGCACTCTGTATATGCAGTAGTTGTCACTATGACACAACGCCTATGCATTTGTTCCGAAACCCAACGGCACTGTGTGGAAATGAACCGGAGTCCTGCACCATTGGATTTGGTACAGGTAAAAAACATGCCACGGTTTGCAGCGGCAAACCCGATTTCCTATCCACGTTACCCGCAGACTCTCTTAATCTGATTATTGTATTGGAGCAACTGGAGTCTGCTCCTCTTTACAGTAGCAATCCTAATATCTGGCATACAGCTTGAAGCTACCCATAGTAATGGAATAATAGCTGTGTGGATACACATAATAATAGGACCATTGTTGATGTATATAGCTGCCACCCATATATTCCTGCATTTCGGGTATTGTAATTCCCACAAATCAGTGCCTTATCTTTCCAATAATCACAATCGTTAAATGAAATAATATGCCGTATACAAGGGGAGCTTTATCGGATAAGTCGGCAATACTAACTTAGAAACTGTTTAAATTTATTTGTCGAAGGAATTGAGAGGATTTGTTGAGCAGATTTTTGATATTTATGATGGAGTTATGGGGTTCCATAATGACTGAATAAATATCATAAAGATGATGACAAA
>JAIDJJ010000403.1 GCA_029052265.1 Muribaculaceae bacterium | reverse complement strand
GACGTAAGGATAATCGCCACTCGCCACAAGGGGAAAAAAGGTATCTACACATGGCTCTTCAGACGAATATACCGTAATCTTGACGCAATTATATGCGTGTCGCATATCGCAGCGGAGCGGTTCCTTTCAACATGGCACGGCAAGGAACTGCCATTTCCGAAAGAAAGGCTCCACGTGATACACAACAGTCTTAACATTGATCTGAAGTCTCTCCCGGAAAGGAAAGAGAAAGGTCCACTCTGTGCAATGTTTCATGGACCGATAATTCCGGGGAAAGGTCTCGAAACCCTTATTGACGCCATGTCCATGATGAAAGGATCGCGCCTCAGGCTAAAGATCGTAGGAAGCGGCACTCCCGATTATGTCGACAGATTGCGCAGACGGGCACTGACAAGAGGGGTGATGGACATGATAGACTGGTATAAAATGACCCCCGACCCCATGGGGCTTATCTCCGAGTGTGATTTCGGGGTGCTCCCCTCGCATACGGAAGAGGCGTTCGGACTTTCAAATATCGAATATATGGTATGCGGACGCCCGCAGGTCTGCTCTTCCAACGGGGCACAGCCTGAATATATCACTGACGGCAGGGAAGGGTTTCTGACCTCTCCGGGCAATGCGGCGCAACTTGCAGACGCCATGCGCAAACTTGCCACCGACCCCAACCTTCGACAACGCATGGGGGAAAGAGCATTCCATACATTTAAAGACAAACTTTCATGGACAGGATTCATCGACTGTCTTGATCCCCTATACCATTCCTAAAGGCAATCATTCAAGAAAGTAATCGTTCACGCCCTCGATTTTGATATTTCTTTGATTTTTCACCGCAAGTTTAGATTCCGGCCTCAATAAATTACTTCATTGATAATCAATACATTATAATGCGCCCGTATTTTCGGGCGCATATTTTTTACAATCGGGCTACCCTAAAAATTTTCAGGCTCTACATTTGTACCCACCGGGCACCCTGACCGGGACTTTACCGCTAACTTTGCGGCAAAACTCACAAAAACAACCAATCATCATGAACTCAAAACTCCTGGCAACCGGTGTATCGCTGATCTGCTTCTTATCTATGTCAGCAGAACAATACACCATCCAATCGCCCGACAAACGTCTTTCGGTGACTGTAAACACCGGCAACCGCACTACATATTCTGTAGATTTTGACGGTAAGAAGATATTGAACCCTTCCCCGATATCAATGACATTCGACAACGGTAGGACTATCGGGCGCGACATGAAGGTGAAAGATGTAAAAAAGGATTCTTTCAACAAGACTATTGAGCCTGTAATCCGTCAGAAATGTGCGAAGTTTGAAGATAATTTCAATCAAATGCAGCTCCTCGCCGACGGATATAATATTGAATTTCGCGTTTACAACGACGGACTCGCCTACAGATTCCATACTGACTTCCCGGATTCGCTGAAAGTGCTTAACGAAGAAGCTTCGTTCTGCTTCCCCGCAGACTTCGATGCCCTTTTCCCCGAAGAAAGAAGCATGCTCAGCGCACAGCAGCCCATCTTCAAGCCCATGAAGCTTTCCGAGATTGCAACCGACAAGTTCTGTAGCACCCCTATATTGCTTAAAGCTGATGAAAACACAAGAATATTTATAAGCGAGGCTGACCTTGAAAGCTATCCGGGAATGTTCCTGCGCAAACAGGGTAAACATGAACTTGCAGGGAAATATGCCGCCGTATCCCTTGAAGACTACAGGACAGACGACAGACAGATCTTTCCTACAAAACGTGCCGACTACATCGCAAAGGTGGCGGGATCACGCAATTATCCCTGGAGGGCAATGATTGTGACCGACAACGATGCAAATCTTATCACCAATCAGCTTATCTACAAACTCGCCCCGGAATCGGAGGGAGATTTCAGTTGGGTAAAACCCGGAAAAATTGCATGGGACTGGTATAATGCCCTTATCCTTACCGGAGTGGACTTCAAGTCTGGCATAAACAATGACACTTATAAGTACTTTATAGACTTCGCTTCACGCAACAAGCTCGAATATGTGGTGATCGACGACGGATGGTCGGAAGCATGGGATGTGACAAAGACAATTCCTGAAATAGACATCCCCGAACTTGTGGCATACGGCAAAAAGAAAAACGTGGATCTTATCCTCTGGGTGTCATGGGCTCCTTTCCGTGAAAAGATTGACGAAGCTTTCGACAAATTCAACGAATGGGGCGTGAAAGGGATAAAGATGGACTTCATGAACCGTGATGACCAGGAGATGGTGGATTTCTATTATGAAGTCGCCCAAAAAGCCGCTGACCATAAAATGCTGGTAGACTTCCACGGAGCATCCAAACCCACCGGCTGGATCCG
>JAIDJJ010000402.1 GCA_029052265.1 Muribaculaceae bacterium | reverse complement strand
CATCAAACTCTTTATCTTCATATTTCCATGTGCAGACATATTTGATGTGCCCCAAGCTTTTAACAACTTCAATTTTACTAAATCAATAAATTTAACCTGTAAGACATGAAACACACCGTACTTAGCGTTCCGGAGCGTCTTGAGGCATTCCGAAATGAGATGAAAGCCCAAGGGCTGGATGCCTATATCATTCCGACTTCCGATCCTCACATGAGCGAATATCCGGCATCGTGCTGGAAATACCGTAAATGGATTTCCGGTTTCACCGGCTCTGCCGGCACAGTGGTTGTCACAGCCGACAAAGCAGGGCTTTGGACAGATTCCCGTTATTTTCTTCAGGCGGAAACACAACTTGCCGGATCGGGAATAGATCTCTATCGCGAGAAACTTCCGGATACTCCCTCAATAACAGATTTTTTAATAACTCATTTGAAGTCCGGCGCGACGGTAGGTTATAACGCTTCGACATACAGTATACAGGATGCCGCATCTTTGTCAACTGAAATGAAAAAGCATGGTATAAAAACCGATGGCAGCAAAATTATCGCCGATGCAGTATGGGAAGATCGTCCCGCGCTTCCTTCAGGCAAAGTTTTCGAGATGCCGTTGGAATATGCCGGGACCGCCACTCCCGAAAAACTGTCAAGGATAAGGGAGTGCATTGGAAATGCCGGTGCCGATTATACGGTGCTTTCAGCTCTTGACGAAGTGGCATGGACTTTCAATTTCCGCGGTTCAGATGTGGCATATAATCCGGTTGCGGTCGGATACGCCCTTATAGGGGAGGAGAGGGCTGTCCTTTTTATGGATGAAAAAAAATTGCCTGCCGAACTTAAGGAAAAATTTGAAGGTTATGGAATAGAACTGCTTCCTTATGAAGAGTTGGGGATAGAGTTGAAGAAACTTCCGGCAAACAGCCGTTTTTTGCTCGACAAGGCGAATACCAATGCCAGTATAGCGGAATCACTGCCGGAAGGGAGTGTGATAATTACTGACATTTCTCCCGCCAATGTATTAAAGAGTATAAAGAACGATGCGGAATTGGATGGCTTCCGCAGTGCCGTGCTGAAAGACGGTATAGCCATGACACGGTTCTTCAAGTGGCTTGAAGAGACTATGTCAAGAGGTGAGAAGGTCACAGAACTGAGTGCTGCTACTAAATTGAAAGCTTATCGGGCTGAACAGCCTTTGTTTCTTTCAGAAAGCTTTGCCCCTATATCCAGTTACGGTCCCCATGGAGCGGTGGTTCATTATTCTCCGACACCGGAGACAGATACCGAACTGCGTCCTGATTCACTATATCTCATTGATTCAGGCGGTCAGTATCTTGACGGGACAACCGACATCACACGCACGATAGCCCTGCTTCCGGAGCCGACAGATCAGATGAAATCGGATTTCACTGCAACTTTGCGCGGCACTATAGATATCGCCATGGCACGTTTCCCGAAAGGTATAAGGGGATGCCTGCTTGATGCATATGCGCGTCATGCCCTTTGGGATGCGGGAATCAACTATCTTCACGGCACATGTCATGGCATAGGTCATTGCCTCAATGTGCATGAGGGTCCCCAGAGTATCCGGATGGAAGAAAATCCTGTTAAGATTCAGACAGGGATGGTGATGAGCGATGAGCCAGCCATGTATCGTGCCGGAGAATACGGCATCCGTACAGAAAACATGATTGTAGTGAAAGACGATATCAAAACCCAGTTCGGAGAATTTCTTTCATTTGAGACCATAACCCTGTGTCATATCGACACCCGTCTGGTGGATAAATCGCAGATGACGGCAAAAGAGATAGATTGGCTCAACAATTATCATGAGGAAGTATATTCCGCACTTTCCCCCCATCTTTCAGAAGAAGAAAGGGGATGGCTGCGCCGTAAGACTCTTCCGATCTAATTAATTTCCAGTCGGGACTCTGCCATTCATCCGGGAGAGTCCCGATATTCTTTGTGGTTGGGATATTTTTAATTAAATTTGTGTTTTCAAAACACTATCGCCTTATGACAATAAGTGGAGAAAACATTCTTTTGGTGAGTTCGATTCTTCTCATCGCCGGAGTCCTTATCGGGAAGTCAAGCTATCGTACCGGTTTGCCACTGCTGTTGATATTCCTTTTGGTGGGAATGATTTTCGGAACAGACGGGCTCGGGATACAGTTCAACAGTATGCATACCGCCCAGTTTATAGGGATGGTTGCATTATGTGTGATTTTATTCACGGGCGGCGCGTCTACAAGTATCAAGGCAATACGCCCGGTCATAGCTCCCGGACTTGTGCTGTCGACTGCAGGGGTTCTGACAACAGCGGCTCTGACCGGTTTTTTCATTTTCTGGTTGTCGGGAATGAGCTGGACCAACATTCATTTTGCCTTGATCCCGTCGTTGCTTCTTGCCTCAACAATGTCATCCACCGATTCGGCATCGGTATTTGGTATTCTTGGCTCAAAAAACGTGGGGTTACGTCAGAATCTTCGTCCCATGCTCGAATTGGAGAGTGGATCCAACGATCCCATGGCGTATATGCTGACCCTTCTGCTTATAGAGGCTTGCAGTTTTACAGATCATCTTACTGTTTCCGGTATATTGACCCAACTTCTGCTCCAGTTCGGTGTCGGAGGCGCGGCAGGATTCGGATTTGGATTTTTAGGGGTGAAACTTGCCAACCTTTATAGAAAAATAGGAGACAAGAATGTAGGGGAGGATGCCGGACAATCCACGGCAATGATCTCGATACTTGTCACTGCGACAGTTTTTCTGACGTTCACAGCCACCACGTTTATGGAAGGTAACGGATATCTTGCTGTCTATATCTGTGGAATCGTGTTTGGTAATTCCAAGGTGCCATTCAGCAAAAGCGTGTTGAAATTTATGGACGGTGTCACCTGGCTTGCGCAGATCATAGTCTTTATAATGCTGGGGCTTCTCGTCAATCCTCATGAGATGCTATCTGTTGTGGCAGTCTCTCTGTTGATCGGGGCTTTTATGATTCTTTTAGGGCGTCCGTTGAGCGTTTTCCTATGTCTTGCCCCTTTCAGAAAAATACGGACGAAATCAAAAGTCTTTGTATCGTGGGTAGGCTTAAGGGGGGCGGTCCCTATCATATTTGCCACATATCCTGTAGTTGCCGGCATAGAGGGAGCTTCCCAAATTTTTAATATAGTATTCTTTGTCACAATCCTGTCACTGGTGGTGCAGGGAACTACGGTCATAGCGTCTGCAAAGAAACTCAAGCTTATAGATGACGCTCCCGCTGATAAAGATGATTTTGGAGTGGATCTTGCCGATGAACATCCCGCGTCTTTACATACATTAGTATTGAAAGACTCTGATCTTAGAGAAGGGAATACGCTTAAAGACATGAAACTGCCGGAAGGATCGTTGGTGATGATGATCCGGCGCAACGGAAAATACATAGTTCCTAACGGGACACGCCGTCTTCTTTCCGGAGATGCGTTGCTCATAATCAATGAACCAAAGGAATCTCAGCAATTATGATGCGGAAGTCAGATCTACCGACAGTGTCTTTTGTCATGCCGGCATACAATGCCGGCATGTTTATTGCGGATGCTATCAAATCAGTATTGGCTCAGACAATAGATGATTGGGAACTGGTGGTAGTGGATGACGGGTCGTCAGACGATACTGTAGAGGTTGCCGAGTCGTTCTCCGCGACGGATTGCCGGATAAGGGTATTTCGCAACGATAAAAATTCCGGCAATGCTTTCCCTCCGCGAAAGGCGGCTGTGGAGTTAAGCAGGGGAGAGATTATTGCACCCCTTGATGCCGATGATGAGGTGGAACCATGTTACCTTGAGAAACTTTTGCACAACCGTTCAGAATTTAAAACCGATGTGGTTTATCCGGTGATGCATAAAATGAGTGTCACCGGGGAGAAAGGTGGTCGTTATCTTCCTGATGATATGTTTGACATGTCTGTACCCTATACGGGTAAGGAGCTTGTAAGATATACCCTTGACGGATGGCGAATCGGCACCGGTGGAGGAATCATCGGGAAAGACTTCTATTTGAAATGTATGGATTCTGTTGAGGCTGCCATTCTCATGAATGCTGATGAATATCTCACAAGAATCATTCTTATAGAAGCGTCAACAGTTAAAATATGTGATACAAGATATTTTTACAGGGAAAATCAAAACTCAATAACCAGAGAGGTGTCTCTTAAAAAATTCGACATCCTTAAGACAGATTATCTTCTCGGTAAACTTATTCATTTCCATTTTGAAGAGGATTCGGAAGAATGCAAACGGATGGAAATCCAGAAATTTTGCGACCTGATAGATTCCGTAAGATATTTCAACAGGAATAAAGACCGCTTTCCCCCGGCGTCTCATAAAAAAATCAAGGATATGCTTCACAATGCATATCGTTCGGTAGACTGGGGATATATAAAAAAATACGGTGGCTGGAAATATTATCTTTTGTTCCGTATCGGTCTGACGCCAGCTATGAAAATACTTAATGTGCTATGACTGATAAAATAAAAGATAACAGTTATCGCAATGTGCTGAAAGGGATTTCTGTTTTTGGAGGAGTGCAGGTTTTCCAGATTCTTATAAATCTGGTGAGGGGAAAATTTGTGGCAATGTTGCTTGGTCCCGACGGAATGGGCGTTTCTTCCATATTTACGACTTCGCTCAACACACTTTCCCGCGCCTCTTCTCTTGGACTGAATCTTGCCATCGTCAGGGAAGTGGCGGAATATAAGGATAAAGAGGATAGGTTGTCAGAGCTTTTTGCGGTATTGGGAAATATAATAACGCTGAGAGCGCGTGGGGGGTGTCTGTTGTG
>JAIDJJ010000401.1 GCA_029052265.1 Muribaculaceae bacterium | reverse complement strand
TATGTAACCTCCGTTCTCAAACACGATAGTCTTGCCGTCCGAACTCGGGAACTTTATGTCAAAATCTGTAAATTCAGTCACCTTTCGGGTCTGCCTGCTTTTGGTGTTATAGGCAAACAGGTTCATTGTATTGTCGCGATCCGAAATATAATATATATCATCCCCTATCCACATCGGGATAATATCCTGTGCAACATTGTTGGTGATATTTTCCACACTTTCCTTTTCGGGATCATATATCCAGATATCGTCTGCCATACCGCCACGATAATATTTCCAGGTCCGGAACTCGCGCATCACCCGGTTGTATGCCATCTTCTTCCCGTCAGGGGAGAAGCTACAGAACCCGCCTTCCGGCAACGGGATCATTTCCGGCATTCCTCCGTCAGGACTTACTGTCCATAATTTTCCGGTAAAACCGTCACTTATCCTATTGCGATATACGACACCGCTTCCATCAGGACGCCATGTCATGACTATATTGTTCGGTCCCATCCTGTCTCCGAGATCATCACGGGAATTTGTCGAAGTATAGGTAAGTCTTTTCGGTTCCCCTCCATTGGAAGGCATCACATACACTTCCGTATTGCCGTCATACTGTCCTGTGAATGCTATCTCCTTACCATCCGGGGAAATACGTGGAAAAATTTCATATCCTATGTGGGATGTAAGCCGTCGGGCATCTCCCCCATTTGCGGGTACAGTATACAGATCGCCTGCATAACTGAAGACTATCTGATTGCCATTGATTGTCGGGAAACGTAATAACCGGGCTTCTTCTGTCGCGGCACACATCCCCTGGCTGATGCCGGCCACCACAAGTCCGGCAAGCAAAATGTGTTTCATATGGTTAAGTTTTAGTTTATTTTTGCAAATTTAATCGCTTTGGACATTTTATCCAAATAAAAAACTCCACAAATATTGCTGTTTTTGTTCTAAGTTAACCGCTTTATTAATAAAACCATATTTACTGTCAAACTCTCGCCCTACACTGTTTGTTGTCTTTTTATGACGAAGTCAGCGACACTTCTATCTTTTCCACATTTTTGTGGTAAAACTGTATAATTAAATGTAAAATCGAATAAATTATCTATGGATATGAATACACTCAAAACCGCTGCCGTAGCTTGCACTTTAGGGGCAGCATCATTTTTCTCGCCATTTTCAGATGCCTGCACCCGCGTGATTTATCATGGTTCTGATTCCACTTTTGTAGTGGGGCGTTCCCTTGATTGGAAAACACCAATCCCGACCAATCTTTATGTCTATCCCGCAGGAATGGAAAAAGTCGGATCCGACCTGCCGGGAGCCATCTCCTGGGTATCAAAATATGGGGCTGTATATGCAGTAGGATACGACGGGGGCATAACAGAAGGCATGAATGAGAAGGGGCTCGTCATAAACGGTCTTTTCTGCAAAGGCACCGTCTATGAAAACAAGGACACCCGTAATCTCCCTCCTATGTCTCTTTCTGTATTTATTGCATGGCTGCTTGATCTGAACGCGACAACAGATGAAGTGGTGGAAGTGCTGCAGCAACATAATTTTTCTTTGGGAGGCGCCACTTTTGACGGCGGTACTGTCTCTACACTGCATTGGGGCATAACAGATGCCAGCGGAAAGTCGGCAATTCTTGAATTTGACAACGGTGATGTAAAAATTTATGATCCCGGCGATATACGCGCAATGACAAACGATCCCCAATGGCCCGATATGTGCGCTATTCTCGCCTATTGGGAGAAAATCGGAGGAAAGAACATGCTGCCCGGCACTGTGAGCAGTCCGGACAGGTGTGTACGGGCAAATTATTTCGCACACCATGTGGAAGAAGTGAGCGACCCTGCTCTCGCAGTGAGCATATGCAGAAGTGTGATTATCCCCTCTTGCGTGCCATATACTTATCTTATCCAGGGAGATCCCAATATATCTTCTACACAATGGCGTTCGTTTGCTGAGCTTAAAAACCGGAGATACTATTTTGAGATTGTGACAAATCCCGGATATTACTATATCGATCTTAACAAATGCAATCTCAGCAAAGGCGCGCCGGTCATGAAGCTTGATACATCTAAAGAAACAAATCTCGTCGGGGAAGCGAACCATGCGTTAAAAGAATCAGCACCATTCACTCCGATGTATTGAAATCCGATGTATTGAAATATGCATATGCAATCTAAGAGTATGTTTACTTTTGGCATAAGTTAAGATTTAGAAAGAGTTTTTGAGGTTGTTTTGAGAC